>CACZSO010000182.1 GCA_902783795.1 uncultured Eubacteriales bacterium | reverse complement strand
TCAATTCCGAGAAAAACGGGATCTAAATCAAGAGATCTGCATTTTTTCAGCACAGGTGTTCTGTCAACTGCCATCTTTAATACCTCCTTGATTATACTCTTCTGCGCTTAGGCGGACGGCATCCGTTGTGGGGCACCGGGGTAACATCTCTGATGCTGGTGACTTCCAGCCCGCATGCTGCCAGTGCGCGGATAGCTGCCTCACGTCCTGAGCCGGGGCCCTTGACGAAGACATCAACATACTTAAGTCCGTGTATTAAAGCTGCCTTGGTAGCGGTTTCCGCTGCCATCTGTGCCGCATAAGGAGTAGATTTTCTTGAACCTCTGAAGCCAAGTCCACCGGCTGAAGCCCATGACAATGCATTGCCCTGAGCGTCCGTCAACGTCACGATGGTGTTGTTGAAAGAAGCCTGAATGTGAGCCTGTCCGCGTTCAACGTTTTTCTTGACACGTCTCTTAGTGACTTTCTTAGCTGCTGCTCTTTTTGCCATTTTAAAACTAACCTCCCTTAGTGGGTTCTTCCTTACCTGATTTGCGGACCTCCTGTCCGCTTTTCATCGCAAATTCTGATCCACCTTATTTCTTCTTGTTTGCTACAGTCTTCTTCGGGCCCTTACGGGTACGAGCATTATTCTTCGTATTCTGGCCACGGACAGGCAGACCCTTCCTGTGGCGGATACCTCTGTAGCAGCCGACTTCCTGAAGTCTCTTGATATTCATGGCGACTTCTCTTCTTAAGTCACCTTCTACCAGGATTTCAGATTCGTCGATCACGCGCGCGATAGCGGCTGTCTCTTCGTCAGTAAGATCTCTGACGCGGGTATCCGGATTCACATTAGCTGCCGCAAGAATCTTCTTGGATGTAGCTACGCCGATACCGTATACATAAGTAAGGCCGATCTCGATACGCTTGTCTCTCGGTAAATCAACACCTGAAATACGAGCCATGTGTGCTTTAAACCTCCTATTTTTCTAACTTGTTCGCTGCGGCTTATGCCGCTCGATTCATTAGCCCTGTCTCTGCTTGTGCTTCGGGTTCTCGCAGATAACGCGGATGACACCCTTTCTCTTGATCACTTTGCACTTTTCGCACATGGGCTTGACAGAAGATCTGACTTTCATATTCTTCTCCTTTCCCAACCCTTTTTGGGGCTTTGTCCTGCAGTCCGCAGAACTTTAAAAGTATACCACCAGAAGTGCTTATGTGTCAAGCATTTCTTTGTAGTTACCCTTATTTATCTCTCCAGGTGATCCGGCCCTTGGTCAGGTCGTAGGGCGACATTTCCAGGGTGACCCGGTCACCAGGAAGAATACGGATGTAGTTCATCCTGAGCTTGCCGGAAATGGTAGCCAGGATCTGGTGGCCGTTTTCTAATTCCACCGTAAAAAACGCATTCGGCAGTTTTTCTTTCACGATTCCTGTAATTTCAATAACATCAGCTTTGGACATTCCATTCTCCTTATTAAAAACCGTTAAACTTCTTTTCCGTCACGATAGAGTGTCAGGATCTCGGGATCACCGTCTGTGATCAGCACCGTATTTTCATAATGGGCTGATTTTGAACCGTCTAAGGTCACGCAGGTCCAGTCATCCTCTAAGATCTCCACTTCCCAGGTCCCCGCATCGATCATGGGCTCAATAGCCAATGTCATGCCCGCGCGGAGCTTTATGCCTTTCCCGGGTACTTTGAAGTTCGGGATCTGGGGGTCTTCATGAAGAGCTGTGCCTATGCCATGCCCTACCATGTCTCTGACCACCCCGTATCCGAAACTTTCCGCATAATTCTGAATAGCCTGTGAAATATCGTGCAGATGATTTCCGGCTCTCGCGTACTTTATTCCCTCAAAGAAACTCTGTTTCGTCACACGGATGAGCTGTGCATCTTCTTCAGAAATGTGGCCCACGCCGTAGGTACGGGCAGCATCTGAATGATAGCCTTTATAGATAAGGCCCATATCGATGCCGATGATATCGCCTTCTTTTAATATGGTCTTTTTACTGGGTATCCCATGTACCACCACTTCATTGATGGAAGCACAGATGGTGGCGGGATAACCGTAAAGGTGAAGGAAATTCGGGGTGCCGTCCAGCTCTTTGATAAGGTCAAAAGCCTTTTTATCCAGCTCCCAGGTGGAAATGCCCGGGCGGATCATCTTGCCGATCTCATCATGGACGACAGCCAGACGTTTACAGGATTCGCGCATCAGTTCTATCTCATGCGCTGTTTTAATTGTGACAGCCATTAATTATGCCTTGCCTTCCAGGATCTTTGTGATGTCCTCGAACACCACATTGATGTCACGTGAACCGTCGACAGATACCAGGATGCCTTCTTCGGTATAGAAATCGATCAGGGGCCTGGTCATGTCATCGTAGACTTCCAGCCGTCTCTTTACGGTTTCCGGCTTATCATCGTCACGTAAGATGAGCTCATGGCCGCATCTGTCACAGATGCCTTCTACCTTCGGTTTCGAAGACTCGATATGATAGGTGGCGCCGCAGTTCGGGCAGGCGCGCCGGCCGGACATCCTCTTGATGATGTTCTCTGCCTTCACGTCCACATTGACCGCAAAGTCCATGTGGTCATTCTTTTCCTTCAGGGCTTCCTGGAGGCATTTGGCCTGAGGGATCGTCCTCGGAAAACCATCCAGGATGAAGCCGTTTTTACAGTCTTCTTCCTCGATCCGGTTCACCACCAGGTCGGTGGTCAGTTCATCGGGAACCAGAAGTCCCTGATCCATGTATTCTTTTGCTTTTTTCCCAAGCTCTGTTCCGGCCTTGATATTGCTGCGGAAAATATCGCCTGTGGAAATGTGGGGGATGCCGTATTTATCGGCGAGCATGATAGCCTGTGTGCCTTTGCCGGCGCCAGGTGCTCCCAGCATGATGATCTTCACGAAAACGCTCCTTTCTAATCATAAATGATAAATAAGTGTTGATAACATGCCTTGAGGCCATTCGAAATGAGTTCCGGATGGCCTGCAAGGTCAGAAAATACTGTCGTATTCACGGGATACCATACGTCCTTCGATCTGCTGCAGCGTCTCTAAGATAACGCCTACTATGATGATGAGGGAGGTACCCAGGAAGCTGATCCGGCCGATTCCGAAAACGCCGCTGGCCACCATGGGGATCAGGGCTACGATGGACAGGCCTATCGCTCCGATGAAAACAACGACATTCAGTACGGACTTCAGATAGTCACTGGTGGGCCGGCCGGGTCTGATACCGGGGATAAAGCCCGCCTGCTTCTTTAAGTTGTCCGCGATCTCCGTCGGGTTGAATGTGATCGATGTATAGAAGTAGGCAAATACAAAGATCAGCACCACATATAACAGTGCGCCCAGGGAATAATACCACGGCACTGAGTTAGAGAACCAGTAGCTGGAGGTCAGGAACAGAAGGATCTTTCCTCCGAAGGTGGTATAGTCCACATTTCCGATGAACTGAGCGATCAGTGCCGGCAGCGACATCAAAGATGACGCGAAGATGACCGGGATCACGGATGCTGTCAGGACTTTCATGGGAATGTTGGAGCTGGTACCGCCGGCAGATCTTCTGCCTGCCACTCTTCCGGAATACTGGATGGGAACCCTTCTCTCTGCCCCATGCAGCCAGACTACGAACGCCACGATGGCGCCGATCACAGCCACCAGGATGATGCTGATCAGGATCGTAGCCGCAATACTTCTGCCGGAGGTGAAACGTGTCCAGACTACGCCCAGTTCTTCCGGGATGCCCGCCAGGATATTCACCACCAGGACGATGGAAATACCGTTTCCGATACCGTTTTCCGTGATCCGCTCACCGATCCACATAAGAACAGCAGAACCTGCTGTCAGGGTGATGATGGACACGATAATGTAAAATGCATTCTTTGTTGTAAACAAGCCCCTGTTGCCGAAGCCGATAGACATGGCAATGGCCTGGATCAGCGCCAATACAACGGTCGCATATCTGGTGTACTCGGAAATCTTCTTCCGGCCTTCATTACCTTCGCGGTGAAGCTCTTCCAGCTTCGGGATCGCGATGGAAAGAAGTTCCATGATAATGGACGCCGTAATGTAGGGCGAGATGTTCAGGGCCAGGATGGAGTAGTTCTCCAGGGAGCCGCCGGTAAACGTATTGAAGATGTTGAAGGCACCTGATTCAGTCAGAGAACCGATAAGCTCTTTTACGACATCAGGATTAGTTCCCGGGACCGGGATCTGGGATCCTATCCGCACGATGATCACAAAAAACAGCGTGTACAGGATCCTCTTCCGGACATCTTCAATGCCGAATGCTGTTTTTAATGTCTTCCACATCAGATTACCTCTGCTTTTCCGCCTAAAGCTTCGATCTTTTCCTTAGCACTTTCAGAGAAAGCGTTGACAGAAACGTTCAGCTTCTTTGTGAGTTCTCCGTTTCCTAAAATTTTGACGCCGTCACAGACTTTCTTTACAAGGCCTGCATCCATCAGCGTTTCGACTGTGACATCGGTTCCGTCTTCAAATCTTTCCAGATCGCAGACATTTACGATAACGATCTTCTTCGCGTTGGGGTTCTTGAAACCACGCTTGGGAAGACGTCTGTATAAAGGCATCTGGCCGCCTTCAAACCCAGGACGGGGAGCCCCGGAACGGGCTTTCTGGCCTTTGTGGCCTTTACCGGCTGTCTTTCCGTTGCCGGAAGCATGACCGCGGCCGCGTCTGAAATTATCAGAATGTACAGATCCTTTCGCAGGAGTCAGGTTAGATAAATTCATTTTCAGCACCTCCGATCAGTTTTCTTCCACCTTGACAAGGTGACTCACGTGCCAGATCATGCCGCGGACTGCCTCGTTATCCGGCAGGACGACTGTCTGATGCATCTTATGAAGCCCAAGCGCTTCCACGGTCTTCCTCTGTTTCGGAACTGCGCCGAGAGGAGATTTCACCAATGTGATCTTTAATGTTTTTTCAGCCATTATAGTCTCCTTCCTTCTAAGTTACAGTTCGCTGACCGCTTTGCCGCGATGAGCCGCCACCTGTTCAGGTGTCT
Organism: uncultured Eubacteriales bacterium; assembly: GCA_902783795.1. Classification (GTDB taxonomy): domain Bacteria; phylum Bacillota; class Clostridia; order Lachnospirales; family Lachnospiraceae; genus UBA1267. The sequence continues at coordinate 2,056 of CACZSO010000182.1, read as the reverse complement.
TCAGGCTCTTTAAGCCTTCGATGGTCGCGTAGACCACGTTCTGCTTATTATTGGAGCCCAGGGACTTGGTACGGATGTTCTGGATCCCAGCCAGTTCACAAACGGAACGCGCGGGGCCGCCGGCGATGATACCGGTACCTTCTTTGGACCGTTTCATCAAAACGGAAGCGCTGCCGAATTTGCCTGTGAAATCATGGGGGATAGAATGGTTTTCATCAAAGGGAACTGTGATCATATGCTTCTCAGCATCCTGTTTTGCTTTCCGGATAGCTTCCGGAACTTCAGCAGCCTTGCCGGTGCCTACGCCCACGTGGCCCTTCTTGTCGCCCACAACGACCAGTGCGGAGAAACGCATATTCCGGCCGCCCTTGACAACCTTCGTAACACGTCTGATGGATACGACGTTGTCGATCAGTTCGGGCTCTCTGTTTTCAAAATTATCACGATTATCTCTGGCCATTTTGCTCTTTCCTCCTCTTTAGAAATCCAGACCGGCTTCTCTGGCCGCATCCGCTAATGCCTGGATCTTGCCATGATAGACGAAACCGCCGCGGTCAAAGATCACTTCCTTGTAACCGGCTTCTACTGCCTTCTTGCCGATGTATTCGCCAAGAGTGCGGGCTGCTTCCACATCGTTTGTCTTTTCAAGACCGATTTCCTTCTGAAGGGTGGAAGCGGAAAGAAGGGTATGGCCCTTTGTGTCATCGATCAGCTGCACATACATATGCTGGTTAGAACGGAAGACTGCCATCCTCGGGCGCTCGGGAGTGCCCTGCATATATCTGCGGAGTCTTCTGTGCTTCTCATGACGAACTTCAGCTCTGTTTTTCTTACTGAACATAGATTCTCCCCTCCTTACTTCTTACCGGTCTTGCCGACCTTACGTCTGATGTGTTCATCAGAGTAGCGGATACCTTTGCCCTTATAGGGTTCAGGCTCTCTCTTGGAGCGGATCTCGGCGGCGAACTGGCCGACCTTTTCCTTATCGATACCTTCCACAACGATGGTGGTCTGGTTCGGCAGTGAGGAAACCACTCCTTCGGGATCCTTCATATCGATCTGATGGGAATACCCTAAGAACAGTGTAAGAACATCGCCGTTCTTCTGAGCTCTGTAACCGGTACCTGTGATCATAAGGGTCTTCTTATAACCTTCGGTAACGCCCACGACCATGTTATTCAGAAGGGTTCTGGTAAGGCCGTGCAGAGATCTCATTTTCTTAAGATCATTAGGACGGGTAACTGTTACTTCAGCGCCTTCCTGCTTGATCTCCATTTCCCTGGGAAGAGCTCTCTGAAGCTCGCCCTTGGGTCCTTTAACCGTCACAAAATTATTTTCTGCTATATCCACCGTAACTCCGGCCGGAACAGCGATCGGCATTTTTCCTATACGTGACATGCCCAAATACCTCCATTAGAGTTTTATCATTTTTTACCAGACATAAGCCAGCACTTCGCCGCCTACGTTCTGCTTTCTGCATTCCTTATCGGTCATAACGCCCAGGTTCGTGGAGACGATGGCGATGCCTAAGCCGCCCAGTACCTTCGGCATATTATCTGTACCGGCATACACACGAAGACCCGGTTTAGAGATTCTCTTGATACCGGAGATGATCTTCTCGTTTTTGTCTCTGCCGTACTTCAGCGTGATGCGGATGGTGCTGAACGCACCGTCATCCAGGACTTCATATTTTGTGATATAACCTTCGTCTGCCAGGATCTTCGCGATAGCGACTTTCATCTTAGACGCGGGAATATCTACTGTGTCGTGCTCAGCTGTATTTGCATTACGGATTCTTGTAAGCATATCCGCAATCGGATCACTCATAGCCATATTCTATTCCTCCATTTACCAGCTTGCTTTCTTAACGCCCGGGATCTCGCCCTTGTACGCCAGTTCTCTGAAGCAGATCCTGCAGATACCATACTTTCTCAAGTAGGCATGAGGACGGCCGCAGATGCTGCAGCGTGTATAAGCCTGCGTAGAAAACTTGGGTGCGCGTGACTGTCTGATCTTCTTAGAAGTGTTAGCCATTTTTTCCTCCTTATGCCTCGGT
>CACZSO010000181.1 GCA_902783795.1 uncultured Eubacteriales bacterium | reverse complement strand
GTCCCGTATATTTTTTCTTCGTCCGTGCCCACCAGGCGCAGCGTGCCCGCCTCGATCCCTTCCGGGCGCTCCGTGGTGTCTCTCATTACCAGCACCGGCACGCCGTAGGACGGGCATTCCTCCTGAATCCCGCCAGAATCCGTCAGGCACAGATAGCTCCGCGCCTCAAAATTGTGGCAGTCAAATACGTCCACCGGCTCGATGATATGGATCCGGTCGCATCCTTCCAGCTCTTCCTTCGCCGCTTCCCGGACCGCCGGGTTCATATGGATGGGATAGATGGCCTTGCAGTCCGCCCGCTCATCCAGCACCCGGCGGATCGCCCGGAACATGTGCCGCATCGGCTCCCCCAGGTTTTCCCGCCGGTGCGCCGTGATAAAGATCAGCTTATCCCCGCCCACCCAGTCCAGCTCCGGGTGCCTGTAATCCTCCCTGACCGTGTGCCGCATGGCGTCGATGACCGTGTTCCCCGTCACGTATATGGAGGCGGGGTTCTTCCCTTCCCGGATCAGGTTTTCCTTCGCCCTCGCTGTCGGTGCGAAATTGTACTGGCTGACGATCCCCACCGCCTGCCGGTTGAACTCCTCCGGATAGGGGGAATCGATATTGTATGTCCTCAGCCCCGCTTCCACGTGTCCGACCGGAATCCGCAGGTAAAAGCACGCCAGCGCCGTCACGAATGTGGTGGAGGTATCCCCGTGCACCAGCACGATATCCGGCTTTTCCTTTTCCAGCACCTCTTTGATGCCGTTCAGCACGCCCGTGGTGATGTCGAACAGGGTCTGCCTGTCCTTCATGATGTTCAGGTCATATTCCGGTTCGATCCGGAACGTCTCCAGCACCCGGTCCAGCATCTGTCTGTGCTGCGCCGTGACGCACACGAGGGTCTGTATCCCCTCGCGCTTTTTCAGCTCGTTCACCAGGGGACACATCTTGATGGCCTCCGGCCTCGTGCCAAAAACCAGCATTACTTTTTTCTTCATTTGCTCAGCTCCCGCCACAATAAAAAACATGTTTAACTCGTTTTCTCAGATCAATAGCTTTCTATACGTTTTGTTCTTCCTCTCGCTGCTGTCATCTTTCGCTTATGTGCCTTCCTTTCAGCCACTCTGGTTTATACGCATTATAATACCCATAATCGAAAATAGCAATGTAAGTTCCACCAAACGTAGTTTCATGATCACACATATTCTTTTCCAAGAATAGCCTTTGTAACCGAGCTATCCAGAAGTCCTAACCTGCAGAAATGACACCCATACTGATAATCTACGCTGTAAAGCATAAAGAACAATCATCATTATTCCAAATTGCACTAAAGCAATCACATTTCCATTCGTTACTGAGTCTACCAGCGCTTTCATGACCAGCGTCATACCAAGTGAAACCATTGTCCTGACAACAGATATTGCACTTATACTCCCTACATGCCAGTGGAACGGTTTTATCCACGTAATAATTGCGGACAGTGCAGGATTCGTGATGATTCTTCTGACTGTTTTCAGGTTTTCCATTCAAAGTGCTCTCCAAAGTGTTCAGGCGATGATAAAGGCCCTTCTCTCACTCCATTAAACGAGGAAATAGATATTAGTCTTCACGGATCGTGTCTTTTCTTATCCACCAGATTGCGGCACCCAAACTTCTTGCGCCTATGATCAAAATAAACATCTGAGATCAGAATAAACATCTGAATGCTCCAATCAAATCACTTTTAGCTTTTTTAGTACTTCAAATCTCTCTTTACTTCGATCAATATCTGCCAGAATCTTCTTTCCTCGTCCAGAAAAGATACCTTTCTTGACATAACGAAAAATCTGATAAAACCAGCAGAATGGTTTCAGCCACTTATGCTGTTTGTAATCCTTCCAATTGTATTCTCCAGCGTGTTGCAAATATCGAAATAATCCATCTCTTCTGATCGCCATTACCACTGTTTCAACTTGATTACCTTTCCCCAGTTTTCTCCCAAAGTTTCCAGAGGTTATAACGAGATACATGAGCCTTTCACACAGGTTTTCGTCAGCATCTCTGCACCAATGAATCCTATCATCATTCAGGCCCAAATACATTTGGCACATGCGTGTGACTGTGATTGCCAGCATGTCGAGTTTTATGCTTTCAGTCGCTTGTCTAAATTGTTTTTCCCACTCTTCATCGCCGAGCACCTTATCCACATACATCATCCAATCAATTATTTGTCGAAGTCCCATCCCGCTTTGAAGGTGTGAATGCATGTGTTCAAGCAATACAAGCCCGTTCGCTAATGATGGCAGCATCGGAAACACGTACCCATTTATATCTGCTTCCTCAATATGCTTTAGCCCATCGATGATATACTTTTCAATGCTTACATCTTGATGGCTGAAATGGTGATGAAGCTCAATCGCATTACCGTCCTTTAAAAACCCAATGTGTCGGACATTAAGATCGTCTGCTTTGTGAGAGATAACGTAGCCATTCTTCTCCATCAATACCGATGCAGTCGAAAAAAAAGCTTGTGGCACGATGATATCAATATCTCCCATTGTCCGGTAGTATGGCTTTGGATAGTAGATTGCCGCAGCCGTTCCCTTCAATATCGCAGACGGTATTCCATGTTTTTGGAGTAATTGAACAAGTTCCCGTTGTGCAAAAAGAATCTGAACATTGTTTGCCACGATCTGATATCGAAACGTCTCCCATTGAAGCGTGCTCTCATGCAATGAGTTTACTTCGATCAACCCACAAACTCCCTGATTCTGTGCTTCTTGATAAACTGCTTCCCAGCTCACCCCGTCCGGAATGTCAGCGGTCAATCCAAACAAGGATTCCCGTATCAAACTGAGAAGGGCTAATTCTTCAACAATCAACTGTTTTTTCTCCATAACATCATATTGACAATAATCACACACAGCTCTGGATGATTATCAAGATTTGTCCGAATACTTTTAAAGTCATTACCATCTTCCACAGAGATGTCATTTATCTCCATTTCCCAGCATCTCAAAGGCTACAATTGTCAGTGATATGGGGTAACCTAATATAGATAAGCAGACTTTTCATATTCCGTTGGAAGCGAAGCCGGAATCATTCCTCGGGATAAAGAAACGTATTCATCACCACCTTATTAGCTTCAACATCAATCAGGTGACCCTGGGAGCCTGCAATATTAATATAGGGTTGAGTGGCTTCCAGCGGAAGAACGGTGGCCTTCAGGTCTTCCTCGAAGAAAATGACGCCAGAGTGAACTGCCCGATAGGCAACCTTGGCCACGGCGATACAGATCGCAGTAATCTCCTTCTTGCTCAGATTGTTGTATGCCTTTTCAAAAATTGGAGCCATCTCCTGACGCAGATAGCTCAAATCCTCATCGGTCATATGATCCAGGTCGATGAGTCGTTTTCCTTCCGCGTCGACGGGCTCACCCGATTCTTCTGTATAAAAGGCTACCTTCCTGGAGACGTTCGCGCCAACCCTTCGGAACAGAGAGGCGATGACTGCCACATCCCGCTGGCAGCAGTTATACACGCTGTCATACTGGAGCCAGCCGAAGCCCACGGCCTGCAGGCCGTTCAGATGGGTTTCCGGGCCGTATTCC
>CACZSO010000180.1 GCA_902783795.1 uncultured Eubacteriales bacterium | reverse complement strand
TTTCACTCACCAATTGATGAGCTTGCCGACTAGTCAAATCAGAAGTCACGCATACTACGCACTTGTCTTTTTTCCCCGCCATATTCTAAACTGTACCCTGCAGAATGGACACCTGTAGTTTAGGGGCTGCCCTGATCTTCGGACAGAAAGGTTAGGAGGACGCCCTTCGCGGTGGACACTTTTGCAGGAGAGATTTGTGTGGTATGATGTATCCATGATCAGGACGGAAAGGCATGGATACTGATGAGTAAGAAGACCCACACGAACCCACTGTCTAAGCGTGAAGTTGAGGAACTGAAGAAGAATCCATACATTGCATCCGTGACAACAAACACAGTGCGATTCACCGAAACATTCAAAAAACTGGCATACGAGAAAAAGTGTCAAGGTGCTCCAGTGACGGAAACGATGCGGCAATGTGGGATTGATCCGGAGCTTCTCGGGGCAAGCCGAGTGGAGGGCTTTCGCTACACGCTGAACAAGAAGGCAAAGCAGGAAAACGGCTTTTCGGATGGCCGCAATGGAAACTATCGCCGTCCGCCCAAGACGGGAGAAGAGACGGTCGAGCAGCGTATCCGTCAGCTCGAGAGCGAACTGGCATACACGAGGCAGGAGGTCGAATTCTTAAAAAAACTGCAGGTGGCAAATATGGAGGCTCAGAAGCAATGGGAATCCAAGCGCCGGCAGAAGTGAAGTACGGCCTTATCCATGAGGCTGTACGGCAGGATGGCAATGTGCTGAATATCAGCGCTCTGTGCCGAATTGCAGGTGTATCACGATCCGGGTATTATGCCTGGCTGGACGCTGCACCATTACGACAGAGCCGGGAAGAAACGGACAGTGCAGATTTCGCTCTGGTGAATCAGGCTTATGAGTTTCGTGGATACAAGAAAGGCGCACGGAGCATCTACATGCGGCTGCTGCATCTTGATCCTCCTGTCGTCATGAACATCAAGAAAATACGCCGCTTGATGCAAAAATACGGACTCTTCTGCCCGATCCGTCAGGCAAATCCCTACCGTCGGATGGCAAAAGCGATGAAGACAAGCCATGTGGCTAAGAACGAGATCAACCGTCAGTTTCGAAGCTATACACCGCGTAAAGCTCTTCTTACAGACATTACCTACCTCTTTTACCATGGTGGCGTATGTTATCTGTCCACGATTCTGGATGCCTGCACGCATGAAGCACTGGCCTACCGGCTCAGCGACAATCTCAAGGTTGACTTCGTCCTCAATATGGTTGACACCATGTGCAGCAAATACGGAGCTGAGCTGGATAACACGACCATCGTCCACAGCGATCAGGGTTGCCACTATACCAGCAACGCCTTCATTCAAAAACTCAGAGATTCTCCCTTCGTGCAGTCCATGTCCCGGAAAGGCAACTGCTGGGATAACGCGCCTCAAGAGAGCTTCTTCGGTCACATGAAGGATGAGATCGCCGAACTGATTGCCGACTGTGACACCTACGAGCAGGCTCAGGCTGTTGTTGATGACTGGATGGATTACTACAACAACGACCGTTATCAGTGGGATCTGGAGAAGCTGTCTCCGCGAGAGTATTATCATTACCGTCAGACCGGAGTCTACCCTTTGAACCCAGGCATCTCAAAGAACTGGACATCCCGGGGCTCTGCCCCGGACTCCGAGGTTTAACGCTTTGTGTTTCCGGGAAGGCAGTGAAAAAGGCAGCGCGTTCATGCACTGCCTTCGGGAACCTGTCGCGGCGCTCGGGTCGCTCCTCAGCGTTGCCCTATCCTCCACGGCAGGAAAGCAGTTACATCTTAGCATATCTGGGGGAATCGTTACCCCCTAAAATTCAAAATTGTCCTTGACATGGGGTACACTTCAAAATCATTCAAGGTTTGCTGCCTACCTGCTCCTTGCCCATGGCAGCCCAGGGCCACGGACGACAACAGGCGCAGCAAATCTTGAAGCGAAAGCAGAAAGGATATGAAAATGGAACAGTACATTTTTGATAAGAATAATGGCCTGTGGTACGAGCTGCAGGGCGACTACTATATTCCCTGTCTGGCTGTACCTGCCGAAGAAGAAACGCCCATCGGCTTGTGGGGGCAGCGGCACCTGAGATTTATCAAGCAGGAGCGCAAAGCCCTGTATATGGAGTTGCTGAGCGCCGGCAGGCTGAACAGCTACCTTGTGGACATCAATGCCCAGGCTGAGGAGAGGATAATTCTGCTGACAGAGCAGATGGCAACGCGCGAGGGTGTGACCGAACGACTCAAGGCGCAGGATCAAATGCTCTGGGTACAGCGCATGAACAGCATACAGAATCGTGCCGAAGAGATCGTGCTGAACGAGCTTGTTTACTGCTGAGGGGGTGCTGAAATGCAAGTTCTTGAAGATCTTTACATGGGCGACATTCATCCCAGTGAACGCAGCTTCAAAAAGGGCAGCCAGTATGCGAAAGCTCTGAATGAAGTCGTGAAGACCGGAGACGCTTTGCTTTGCACGCTCACAGAAAAGCAGAAGGAACAATTTGAAGCCTACATGACTGCACAGCGGGAGGTCAATGTCCTGAGCGACTGTGAAACCTTCTGCTATGCCTTCAAGCTCGGCGCAAAGATCATGATGGATGTGCTGACGGAACCCACGATGAAAGAAATCTGATATTGAAGCGACGCCAGGGGCGCAAGGTAATACTTCCGCCCCTGGTGTTTCCTTTTGATAGCCTTCAGCTCCTGCCTCACGGGCCTAAATCAGGCAATAGCGAACGGCCAAATAAACAAGAGATCACTTTTTAGTGCTCCATTCTCTCCAGAGCCGGATTCCAGATAATGGGTTTTTAATCTTGGCTGTTTATAACGGTTTCGGGGATATTTGCTTTGCAATTATTGCTGATTTTGCTGAGTGCGCATGAAAAAAGCATGGATTGTTTTCGATTATCTATTATGATATAATCTAAATAATAAAACTGGAGAGAGAGATTATGAGTGCATTTAACAAATTAGAATATGAATTGTATGCGTTGTTGGCTTTGGACCAATCTTTCCCCCAGTTTGTTCAACCGCCAATTGTAAAAGAAGAAAGCCCTGACTGGTTGGATACAGAAAATGAAATTGGGATTGAGGTGTCAAGAGCTGAGAGTACCCAAATAGGTTATGCGAAGAACCTGGCAAATCAATATCTTGGAAAGCAAAGAGATTGCATACCCAATAAAAGGATCGAGAGATTCAACGGGATGCTGTACTTTGACAACGATGATTGCTTATACGCAGTATCTGATACAAAAGGGCTATTCGATGCTGATCGTCATATTTGCTTTGCTCTTAACAGCGCAGAGGGAAAGCTAAATAAGCTCAATTCTTCACATTTCTGTAGCGGAAAGGATAACTGCCTTTTCTTATACCTCACTTTTTCCCTTCTTGAGGGTGATGGTGAGTTGTTCCTTTCGCAGTATAATGAATTAATCAAAAAATATGAAAAATGCTATAACCACATCTTTCTCATGGGCCATGAGGAGATTTGCCACATAGATATTCGCAAGCAAGAAACCAGCCTGGTTTCTTTTGACGAAAGCTGTATTGAAGGATTAGACAAAGCGGTACATGCGCTTGGAAAACTTAGCGCGTGGGAAAAAGGAACAGCGTTTTTCCCTGAATATAAGAAACTATTCAAGAAATAAGGGGGCTTCTCTATGAAATACTGTCCATATTGCGGCGCTGGACTTGATGTTGACATGCGCTTTTGCCCCAAATGTGGAAAGCCCTTTGAAGAAGGAAAGGCAAACCCACACATTACAGGAAAGCATATTAAAGAAGGGTCTGCTGAAGGCAGTGAGCTAACA
>CACZSO010000179.1 GCA_902783795.1 uncultured Eubacteriales bacterium | reverse complement strand
TATGTGTAGGTCTCGGTGGTCGCCGTTTCATTCAGAGGATATTTCGTAGAGACGTATAATCTGAACGACATGAAAGAGGCAGGGCTTGATGCTGTCTTTGTCCAGGATAACCAGTCAATGTCGGTAAAAGGTGTTCTGAGAGGCCTTCATTACCAGAAACAATACCCCCAGGGAAAACTGGTGCGGGTGCTGCAGGGAAGAGTCTTTGACGTGGCTGTGGATTTAAGAAAAGACTCGGCGACCTACGGAAAATGGCACGGCGTAGTCCTGTCTGATGATAACATGAAGCAGTTCTATATTCCGGAAGGTTTTGCCCATGGCTTTTACGTCATGTCAGATACGGCTGTCTTTGCCTATAAATGCACGGATTTTTATCATGCAGGCGATGAGGGCGGCATGATGTGGAATGATCCTGACATCGGCATCGAATGGCCTATCGAAGACCCGGAACAGCTGATCATCTCTGATAAAGATAAGAAATGGCTGGGTTTTAAAGACACCTTCAAGTTCTGAATAAAAGGGGGCTCCTCTGGTTTTATCCCGGAGGCAGACATAGAATCTTATGACTAAGATCAATCTGAAAAAAGTCTCGAAATATGTGCTGTTGGTGTATCTTGCCATCGTGATCCTGTTTTGCGCAGGCACATGGGACCGGCTGATAACGAAAGGACCGCTGGGACTGCTTAAACTTTGGTGGTTCCTGATCTTCATCCTTGTCTTTACCTTGTGGCTTCTTCTGTACTTAAGACGGATGAAAAAATGCCAGGAGCGCGGGAAGAAGTGTGCCGGCCTTTCCTTCGCGGAAACATTGTTCCGTTACCGTTTCCTGATCGAGCAGCTGGTTTCCAGAGACTTTAAAATCAAATATAAACGTTCCGTACTGGGTGTTTTCTGGAGCTTCTTGAATCCATTGCTCATGATGATCGTTCAGTACGTAGTGTTCAGCCATCTGTTAGGGATCCGGGGCAATGTAGAGCATTATGCCATCTACCTGCTTTGCGGTATCGTGATGTGGAATGGCTTTAATGACTGTTCGACTCAGGCTACCCGTTCTATTACTTCGAACGCGCCGCTGATCACGAAGGTCTATGTGCCGAAGTTCATCTACCCGCTGACCAGGGTATTGTCTTCCTTCATCAATGTGCTGCTGTCCATGATCCCGCTGCTTCTGGTCACTATGATCTACGGCCTGTTTGCCACGCCGCATCTGTACCTGACGAAGACCGTGCTGCTCCTTCCTTTTGGCCTGATCTTCCTTCTGGTCTTTGCTACGGGCATGGGCTTGCTGTTGTCCAGCCTGATGGTGTTTTTCCATGATGTAGAATTTCTGTGGTCTGTCATATCCACTATCTGGATGTATGCAACGCCCATCATCTATTCTCTGTCTATGTTTGAAGGGAAGGCGCCCTGGCTGATCACGGTCATGCAGTTTAACCCGCTGTATCACTTTATAGATTTTATGAGGAACATCATCATTTACGGCCAGGCTCCGGCATTTAAGGAGTTTCTGATCTGCGGCGCTTTTGCCGGCGGGATGCTTCTCATAGGTTATGCAGTTTTCCATAAACTGGAAGATAAATTCATTTTGTATCTGTAAGATCAGGGACTGATCATTAGACCCGGCTGGTATCCGGGAGCCTGCCTTAAGTTTAAGGCGGCTTAAGAGATCCTCCGGTAAGGAAAAGCGACCCTGGAGGATATTATGGCAGAAGATAAAAAGCTGATGCTGAAAATAGAAGATGTGACCATGCGCTTCCGTATGGAAGAGGACAGGGCAGGCTCTTTAAAAGAAACTGTCACAAAACTCCTCTCCCGGAAATTACGGTTCAAGGAATTCGAAGCACTGAAAAACGTATCCTTTGAAGTGTATAAGGGCGATGTACTGGGGATCATCGGGAGAAATGGCGCAGGAAAATCTACCATTCTGAAGATCATCTCCGGCATATTGAAGCCCACGAAAGGACATGTGGAACGCTTTGGAAACATCGTTCCCATGCTGGAACTGGGCAGCGGCTTTGACATGGACCTGACCGGCAGGGAAAACATCTTCTTAAACGGCGCTATCCTGGGCTATTCAAAACCCTTCCTGACTGCCAAATATGAAGATATCCTGGCATTCTCAGAACTTAATGAGTTCATTAATATGCCGCTTCGTAATTATTCTTCCGGCATGCTGATGCGGCTGGCTTTTTCCATTGCCACTGTGGTAGAGCCGGAGATCCTGATCGTGGATGAGATCCTGGCGGTGGGCGATGAAAATTTCCAGCGGAAATCCAGGAACCGGATGAAAGAACTGATGAGCGGCGGTACCACCGTCTTATTCGTTTCTCACGATATGAACCAGATCCGGGAGTTATGTAACCGCGTGGTGTGGCTGGATGGCGGTACCATCCGTCTCCAGGGCACGACAGAAGAAGTCTGTGACCAGTACGCACTGTGAGGCAGATATGAAAAAAGCAACGGTCGTCATACCGAATTACAATGGGGAAAAATACCTGAAAGACTGTCTGGAAGCGCTGAAGCATCAGGATACCGATGATTTTGAAGTACTGATCATCGACAATGCTTCTTCTGATGGCAGTGTTCCTTTTATCCGTGAGCATTATCCGGATTTTAAGCTGATGGTCATGGAAGAGAACCTGGGCTTTGCCGGCGGGGTCAATGCCGGGATCGAAGCCTCAGAGACGCCTTATGTGATCCTGCTTAATAATGACACGGAGGCAGACCCTCACTATGTGAAGGCCCTGATCGATGCCATGGATAAAGATGACCGCATCTTCTCCGTATCGCCTAAAATGGTACAGTTCTATCACAGAGAACTGCTGGATGATGCCGGCGATGGTTATACTTTTACCGGCTGGGGCTTCCAGCGGGGTGTGGGTCAGAAGACATCAGATCCGGCTTATGATAAGCCCTGTGCGGTGTTTTCTTCCTGCGGAGGAGCTGCCGCCTACCGGAAGCAGGTGTTTGATGAGATCGGGCTGTTTGACACGGCTCACTTTGCCTATCTGGAAGACATTGACGTAGGCTGGCGGGCGTTGATCTATGGCTATAAAAATGTGTACGAACCATCCTCTGTGGTCTACCATGTGGGGAGCGGGACCAGTGGTTCCAAATATAATGATTTTAAAGTGAAGCTGGCTGCCAGGAATAACATTTATCTGGTCTATAAGAATATGACGCCGCTTCAGAAAATGATCAATTTCCTCCCGCTGAAAACGGGCCAGGCTGTAAAACGGCGCTTCTTTGCAAAAGAAGGATTCCTGAAGGCATATGAAGAAGGTCTGCAGGAAGGAAAAGAAAAAAAGCATACCATGAAAAAAGTACCCTATCGGCTTTCGCACATGGGGAACTACCTGAAGATCGAAGGTATGCTGATCAGCAATATGTTTGTTTATATTAAAGAGTATCTGAAGAGACATTAAGAGAGAAAAGCGGGTGTCCGGATCCCTTTCCCGCCGGCAAAAGCCACCGGGATGAGACAAGGGCGGACACCATAGGGGGTAATGCTTTGATTCGGGACAATCAGCACAAACTAAATATTATGAGGGTGATCCTGGATTTGATCACCATCGTCGCTGCTTACTTTCTGACATACTTCATTTTCTTCATATTGATTCCGGATTCGTCTATTTTCGGTGGTGTGATCAATGGAGAATTGACCGTCGGAGATTACTTCTTACTGCTGGCATTCCTGGCGCCCCTGCACCTGGTCTTTTACGCCATCTCTCATCTGTATGAACCTATGAGGATCACCGGGCGACGGCTGGAAGCTTTCCGTGTATTCAGGGCTAACCTCATCAGTATTATTCTGCTGGGCCTCATTTTCTGGCTGTTTGTTAAGACGAATAAGATGATGGTCTTCTCCCGTATGTTCCTGATCGAGTTCCTGGTCATCAATACCTGCGGTATCGTGCTGCAGCGGAATCTGCTCCGGATGATCGTGGTTCGCTTAAGAAAGCAGGGCTATAATCAGCGCCAGATCCTTGTGGTGGGCCATTCTCGTGCCTGTGAAGCGCTGCTGGAACGCATCCGGGTGAATGCCCGGTGGGGCTATCATGTTCACGGTATCCTTACGGACCGGATGGAACCCGGAGAGGAATGTGTAGGTTATAAGGTCATTGGCGGGTTAAAGGATCTTGCCGGTGTTCTGGCCGAAAATGTGGTAGAAGAAGTTTTTATCACCTTGGGCCTTAAGGATTACGATTATCTGGAAGAACTGGTGGCCATATGTGAGAAGAGCGGTGTTCAGACAAAGTTCGTGCCGGATTACGGTAATCTGATGTCGACCCACCCTTATTCTGAAGACCTGGTGGGACTTCCGGTCATTTATTTGCGGAAAGTACCGCTGGATGATTTGTTCTATGCCTTCCTGAAGCGGGCAGTGGATATTTTCGGATCTGTTTTTGCCATTGTCCTGTTCTCGCCTGTGATGCTGGTGGTCTCGATCCTGATCAAACTCACATCGAAGGGACCGCTGATCTTTAAGCAGGAAAGGATCGGGCTTCATAATAAGCCCTTTATGATGTACAAATTCCGCTCCATGGTCACACAGACCGATGAAGAGGAGAAGTCAAAATGGACCACGGCGGATGATCCCCGTATCACAAAAATCGGCAAGTTTATCCGCAAAACATCCATTGATGAGCTGCCTCAGCTGTTCAATGTACTGTTCGGCAGTATGAGTATGGTGGGGCCGCGGCCTGAAAGACCGCAGTTCGTTGAAAAATTTAAGGAGGAGATCCCCCGCTACATGGTCAAGCACCAGGTGCGGCCCGGCATGACGGGCTGGGCCCAGGTGAACGGCCTCAGGGGAGATACTTCTATCAAGGACCGGATCGATTATGACATCTATTATATAGAAAACTGGTCTTTAGGACTGGATTTCAAGATCCTGTTCCTGACCTTTTTTAAAGGTTTTGTCAACAAAAATGCTTATTAGACCATTTCCGGCCGGAGGAGTTATTTATGCCGAAGGATAATATGTCTCAGCAAGAAAGACAGAAACGTTATGAAGCTATGACCAGAGGCTCCCAGGAGGAAGCCTTGATCGCGGATGACGCAGACAGAACAGAAAGAGAAAAAGAAATAAGACGGCGGAAAGCGGAGCTGAAGCGGAAGCAGAAAGAAGAAATGAAGATCCGGAAGCGCCGTCGTATCGTGCTGTTTGTCATGGGAGAAATGGTGCTCTTCCTTCTTCTGGGGATCGTATGCTATGGTGTGACTATTTTAGGTTCTTACCAGTATGAAGAGCTGGATCCCACCATCTACAAAGAGAGTGCTTCCAAACAGACGCCGAAGGCGAATGCCGATAATATTAATGAGGATGAGCCGCTTAAGTCCCAGGAAGCCGTGCCTTCCGTGATCGAGTATACGGATGAGTCCGGACAGGTGGTTTCCGTCCAGGAAGTGACATTGCCCTATGAGCCCAGTGCTACCGGCTACCGCAATATCCTGGTCATGGGTCTGGATAAAGGTGAGAATGGCGAGCGGTATGGCTACGATGATGAAGGCCGCAACGCAGACGTATTGATCGTCGTAAGCGTGAATAATGATACCGGCGAGATCCGTCTGGCTTCTATCATGAGAGACATGATCCTTCGTTATGAAGACGGCACCACTCGTTATCCCTATGGTAAGGCGAACGGACAGTTTGCCTATGCCGGCCTTTCGGAGACCGTGTCCATGATCAACCGGAATTTCGGTCTGGATATCGATGAATATGTGACCATCAACTGGTATTCTGTGGCTGAACTTATCAACCAGCTGGGCGGTATCGAGATGACCATACCGAATGAAGAAGTTCTCTGGGAGTTCAACGGATATCTGACAGAGGTGAATGAGATCACCGGTATCTGGGCACCTCAGCTTTCCGCTCCGGGAACTTACAGGATGACCGGAACACAGGTGGTTGCGTTCTGCCGTATAAGAAAAGCCGGCGGTTATATGGATGATGGCCGGACGAATAACCAGAGAGAGGCTATTGCAAAGATTTTCGAACGGGCAAAGGAATTGGCGAAGAATGGAGAATATACTGTCCTTCTTCAGGCTGCCAGATCGGCTATCTCAAATATTAAGACAAACCTCAAACCCCCTGAGATCATCCGGCTGCTTTCTGAAATCGACAGCTACAGAATGGGCGGCAGCATGAAGATCCCCTCCAGCTATGAATCTGGCACGTATGTGGGTAGTTATTACACTAAATATCATGAAGTGGATCCGGTAGTTGCCACGGATTTTGAACAGGAGGTCAAAAACATGCATCAGTTCCTGTTTGGGGAGGCTGATTATGAGCCCAGTGATTTTATCAAGATGATCAGTGCCCAGATGTATAAGGACAGAAAAGGCATCGACTGATATAAAAATGAAGAGAAGACCGGCGGAATACATTCCGCCGGTTTTCGTTTTTTTTAAACATGTTTAACACATTTTTATCACATTTCATGATTATCATTATGCCTGTAAAAGTAATTCAGCCGGTCATTCCGGCGCTTTAAGATAATAACAGGAGGGAAGATCATGTACGATTTTGAGAACAACTCTTTTAATGGTTTTGATGGCGAAGACCCGAATAAACAGCCAGAAGATATTATCCAGTCTGATCCGGATACAGAAGCTGTAAATGAAGA
This sequence comes from uncultured Eubacteriales bacterium, assembly GCA_902783795.1. Taxonomy (GTDB): domain Bacteria; phylum Bacillota; class Clostridia; order Lachnospirales; family Lachnospiraceae; genus UBA1267. Next base: position 10,890 of record CACZSO010000179.1, on the reverse strand, counting down.
GACAGTGTCTTTTGAAACGCAGGAGGAAACACTTCATGAAACCGCTGAAGAGGTAAATGAAGTTAATGAAGGATCAGCCTATAAAAGACCGGATTATGAAGAAATAGTCTATGAGGCTGAGACAGAAGTCCCGACTCGTGAAACCGCCCGGGAGAATCAGTATTATTACAGCTATGATCCTGGATATCGGAACGAGTATTCTCAGGAACAGAAAAGATATAGCTATGATACGGTAGAAAAGCCCAAAAAGAAAAACAGTCCAGTCCCGTATATCGTCGCGTTCCTTCTGATCATTGGCCTGGGAATAGGCGCCTTCTTTGGAGCAAAGAGTCTTTTCAAAAATAATGACACATCAGCGAGGGCATCGCTGAACAAGCCTTCGAAAGAACAGGCGGTGACCCAGGAAGAAGCTCCGACTTTCAATAATGCAGAGGAAGCTTCCAAGCCGGTCTCCTTATCGAAAAATGATACAGTAACGACTGTCGACACCACAGATACTGCCCCCGGCGGTGTGGTGATCACAGATGTATCCGGTGTGGTTGACCAGGTCATGCCCTGCCTGGTGGCTATCACAGATAACCTGGAAGTGACTCAGAGTTATAACCCTTATAATTACTTCTTCGGCGGCAGGGGAGATTCCCAGAGCAGATATGATACCGTAGCTTCCGGCTCCGGCGTCATCATCGGGCAGAATGAAAATGAGCTGCTGATCGTTACGAATAACCATGTTGTGAATAATGAAGGCAACTATACTTCTTACTCTGTATCCTCCAAAGGGCTTTCCGTCCAGTTTATCGATGACACCACAGCAGATGCCACCGTTAAAGGAACAGACAGTGATATGGACCTGGCGGTCATCGCGGTAAACCTGAATGACCTGTCAGAAGAAACAAAAAATGCTATCCGCATGGCGGTAGTGGGATCTTCGGACGATGCGAAGATCGGCTCCGGCGTCATCTGCATCGGCAATGCGATGGGTTACGGCCAGTCTGTGACCACCGGCATCATCAGCGCAAAAGATCGTGAAGTAACCATTGACAATATTACTCGTCTGCTGCTGCAGACAGATGCAGCCATCAACCCCGGCAACTCCGGCGGCGGCATGTTCAACTCGGCTGGTGAACTGATAGGCATCAATTCTGCCAAGTACTCTGATACGAATGTAGAAGGTATGTGCTTTGCCATTCCTATCTCTTCTGCAGAGGATATCATTGAAGAACTGATGAATAAAGAGGTGATTCCTGAAGAACAGCAGGGTTATCTGGGCATCAATGGCGAGACAGTTCCTTCGACCTATGTGACGAACTATGGATATCCGGAAGGTGTTTCCATCACCCGGATCCAGGAAAATTCTCCGGCGGAATCAGCCGGCCTGCAGCTCTATGATATCATCACTGCAGTGAATGGAAAGAAGATCACCAGCATGGATGAATTAAGGGCTGAAGTCAGTTCGTATGCAGCCGGTACCACTGTAGAGCTCACCATTCAGCGGCCGGAAGGACGTGTCTTCAGGGAAATGACCATTAACGCCACCCTGGTTTCCCGTGAGCAGATCTCCATTTCATCTAACGACAGCACTGTGAAAGCATAAGTCCACTTCATATTCTTACTGACCCCGGCAGACAAACTGCCGGGGTCAGTTTTTGTTACGGGCCGCCACTCTGCATGTCGGCCCCGGCAGTGTACGTGGCCACCCCTCTGCTTACGTATGAAATGTGATCTCTGAACTGGAGTACCAAAAAACCTGTGAGGGGGCTTGGGTGTGCTCCCTCAAAAGTGTTGTATGCTCTTTCTGGTGGGGAAAGAGTGGTGTGGGGGTGTGTTGGTTTTAGGTGGGATATCTGGCTTGATTTTTCATAGACGATTTGGTAGAATATTTCAGATAAGGGCTGTGTGTGAGCAGTGGTCTTAAGTGTTTGTTTTACAGAGGTTTTTGTGAAGAGAGTTGTCAGCTGGTTTCAGGAGAATCATCGGGAATATCCTTTCAGGAAGGATCCTCAGCCTTACCATATCTGGGTCTCGGAGATCATGCTGCAGCAGACTCGGATAGAAACGGTGATTCCTTATTATGAGCGGTTTATCCGGGAGGTGCCGGATGTGCCGTCTCTGGCTGTGATCCCGGAGGAACGTCTTTATAAATTGTGGGAGGGGCTGGGTTATTATTCTCGTGTACGGAATATGAAAAAAGCCGCTCTTCAGCTGGTTTCTGAAGGGCAGCGGGATCTGCCGGACTCTTATGATGCCTTGATAAAACTGCCGGGGATCGGAAGCTATACGGCTGCAGCTATCGCTTCTATCGCCTTTCATGAGCGTGTTCCTGCCGTGGATGGCAATGTATTGCGGGTCTATCAGCGGTTTACCGGTTCTTTTGACGATGTTCTGAAAGAAAAGACTAAGAAAGAAGTAACATCGGCTCTTAAGCAGTATCTGGATGAGCTTCAGCTGGATGCCGGCTTATTTAACCAGGGCATGATGGAGCTGGGTGAAGTGGTGTGCCTGCCAAATGGGGCAGCGCTGTGCAGTGAATGCCCGTTAAGAGAAGACTGCCGTGCCTTTTCAGAGGGGCTCACGGGGGTGCTGCCGGTACGAAAGCTTCGGCAGGAAAAACTGACGGAGCAGAAGACTGTGCTGATCTTCAGGCAGGGAGAAAAAATGGCTGTAGTAAAACGGACCGCCAAGGATGTACTTTCAGGCATGTATGGTTTTTATATGCTGGAGGGCCACAGGACAGAGAGTGAATTGACGGCGTTCCTTGAAGGCCAGGGCTTTCTGGCAGATGAGATCATCCCGCTTCAGGATAAAAAACATGTGTTTACTCACCGGATCTGGGATATGAAAGCGTATCTGGTCCGGCTGATGTCGGAAAGAAGCTATGAGGCTCTTGACCATGTGCCGTTGATTTTCGTTGACAAAAAGGAATTAGCAGAAACTTATGCCTTGCCAAAGGCATTTCAGAAATGGGAAATAGAGTGAAGAAGCGCTTAGCCAGACTCCCCGGAACAGAAGGAGGTAGCGGGATGAAAAGAACAGGCGTGATCTTGGCAGTACTGATGGTCATCCTGACCTTATATGGCTGCAAAGAACCGCTGGAATCTTATAATAAAGGCCTGACAGCCTATGAGGAGGGGCGTTACAGCGATGCTGCGGCCTCTTATCTGCTGGCCATCTCCCAGGGCCAGGATGGTGGTAAGATCCAGGCAGATCTGGCCCTTGCCTATCTTCGAAGCGGGGATACTGAGGCAGCTGAAACCGCCCTTGAACAGGCCTTCAGCCTTTCTCCGGAAGATCCGGACGTACTGAAAAAAGCAGGGATCTACTGCCACTTAAGCGGAGATCTTAAGCAGGCTTTGGAATATTATCAGAGATCTGTTACATCGGATATTCATCATATGTCACAGCGGGACCTGGAGACCTGCGCCTATGTGGCCTCCATCGAGAAGCAGTACGAGTGCTATGAAGAAGCGCTGCGGCTTTATAATATCCTGATCGAAGCCGTTTACTATCCGGCAGAGCATGAGCTTCTGGCAGGGGAGTGCTATCTGGGGCTGAACCAGATCGATGCAGCCTGCCAGTATTTCGATATGCTGGCGGACAGGCCGGAAACATCGCCGGTCTATTATTTAAGGATCTATAAAGGATTATATGCTGCCGGCGCTTATTCAAAGGCAGAGCAGTATTTTGAAAGAGGACTGAGACTGACAGACGCGGAAAACAGCCCGATATCAAAAGCTGCTTACTACGCAGATGCGGAGAAATATGAGACTGCCATGGAACTTTTCCGGACGGAAGAGACCGTGCAGGGACAGCTGGCCTTTGCCCGGACCTTGCAGGAGAGCGGCCGCTATGAGGAAGCAGAGGAAGTGTTTGTAAAACTGCTCCAGAACGGCAATGATACGGCGGAAGTCTATAACCAGTATCTGATGCTGAAGATCAGGGAGGGTGAATATACCGAGGCTTTCCAGCTGCTGACCCGTATCAAGGCATTTAAAGACGAGGACGTCCTGAAGGATGCCCTGTTCAATGAGATCGTGCTTTTGGAAGACACAAGGGATTATGAAGCCGCCTATGAACGGCTTACCGCCTATATGAAAAAGTATGGATCGACACCGGCGGTTGACAGGGAATACCGCTTTTTAAAGCGCGCGAGGTCAAACTAAGATGTTCTGGCTTTACATTGGCCTGATCCTGGCAGTGCTTCTGGTCCTGTTTTTGTGGCGCTCGGCTTATGAAAGAAAGACCCTGTCAGTCAGTGAATATAAAGTCACATCCTCCCGGCTGCCGGAAGCCTTTGACGGGACCGTATTCGTCTATCTTTCTGATCTGCATGATGATGTGTATGGTGAAAAGAATGAGGAGCTGATCCGCCGGATCAAAGCTCTTTCCCCGGAGATGTTACTGATCGGCGGCGATATGACATCAGCCCATGTTAACAGGAATAAAGCGCCTTTCCAGTCCTTTGAATATCTTTTAGATGCATTTCAGGATATCCCCCTGTATTTTGCCTGTGGTAACCATGAGCTGAGGATCCTGGAGGAAGAGGAGCTGGAAGCCTGGCGGCCTCTGATGGAAAAGGTGATCAGGGATCATCACATGAATTTCCTTAAGGACAGCCGCAAGAAGATCGAAAAAAACGGAAGTTACATCGAGATCTGCGGCATCGACCTGGATTGGCAATATTATCTGGGAGGCAGAAAAAGAAAGCTTCCGGAAGGATATATTGAAGAAAAACTGGGAGCGCCGGGGGATGCTTTTAAGATCCTGCTTTCCCACTCGCCCTTGTATATGGAGGAACTGACAGACTGGGGCGCCGATGTGGTGCTTTCCGGTCATTTCCATGGCGGCACCATCCGGCTACCTTTGTTGGGTGGCGTCATGACGCCGCAGTATCAGTTCTTTTCTAAATACTGCCGGGGAGAAGTGAAGTGCGAAAAAGGTGTGGGTATCGTTTCCGGAGGCCTGGGTACCCATTCCATCAATATACGGATCAATAATAAACCGGACATCGTCCGGGTAGAACTGAGGCGGGAATAAAGAACGCTTAAGATAAAGGAGATCCATGAAATATGAAGTCAGCCTGGAGGCTTATCAGGGGCCTCTGGATCTGTTGCTGGAGCTCATAGAAAAGAATAAAGTAGACATCTATGACATCCCCATTGCCATGATAACAGAGCAGTATCTGTCTGTGGTGAGGGAAATGGATGAGGACCTGGAGACCTTGTCAGACTTCCTGGTCATGGCGGCTACATTGCTGGATATCAAAGCCCGTATGCTGCTTCCGAAGGATGAGACCGAGGAAGAGGAGGAGACAGACCCCAGGACAGAACTGGTGGAACGCCTCATCGAGTATCAGGAGTACCGGATGATGGCAGGGCTTTTGCGGGAGGTCTATGATGAGGATGTGGAAGCGGTGTTCCGTGAGCCTTCTGTTCCAGAGGAAGTGAAATCCTACCGCCCCATGCCGGATTACGATGAATTGCTTTCCGGTGTGACGCCTGACCGTCTGAAGGAAGTCTTCATGATGGTCCTGGCCCGGAAGGAAGAACTGAAAGATCCGGTAAGAAGCAGCTTTGGGGACATCGAACGGGACCCGGTACGGATCTCTGACAAACTTGTCATGCTGCTGGATAAAGGAAAGAGTAAGAAACATTTTTCTTTCCGGGAACTTTTGGAAGAGCAGCCGACTAAGGCCGATGTGGTGGTGACCTTCCTGGCCTGTCTCGAGCTTATCCGCATCGGGCAGATCCAGGTCTCGCAGAAACAGATCTTCTCAGACATCGAGCTTTTCTGGAATGATGACTGTGATACTGTACTGACAAAAGAGGACTTAGAAGAGTATGACTGAAGAAACATTTACAGAAAACCTGAGATCACTGGAAGCCATCCTTTTTACCATGGGAGACTCGGTGGAAAGTGAAGTGCTTAAAACAGCATTGGAGCTTTCAGAAGAAGAATTTGACGATCTGATGGCGGCCCTGATACGGAAGTATGAAGCACCGGACTCCGGTCTTCAGATCATCCGTCTGGAGGATGCTTATCAGATGTGTACCAGGAAAGATTGCTATGAAGCTCTGATCAAGGTGGCATCTGTTCCCGTAAAGCCGAATCTTACCGGTGTCATGCTGGAGGTCCTTTCCATCATTGCCTATCGGCAGCCGGTGACCCGGGGCGAGATAGAAAGGATCAGAGGGGTTTCTTCAGATTATGCAGTCAACCGGCTTCTGGACTACGGGCTGATCGAAGAGGACGGAAGGGCAGAGACCATCGGACGCCCCATTCTTTTCAGGACATCGGAAGCATTTTTACGGCAGTTTGGTTTTTCATCAGCACAAGACCTGCCGCCTATCGATGAAGAGACAAAAGCCCAGGCCCGGGAGAATGCTTTTGAAGAGGCAGGTGCTACAGAAGAAGAACGGGCCATGTTTGCGGCAAGAGAAGAGGCAGAAGAGGACAGCGAAGAGTATACTGCTGTTTTAGATGAAGAAAGTACAAAGGAGGCAGAAACAGATGAAACTGATGATAGCATCTGATCTTCACGGATCATTGACTTACACACAGGAGCTTTTTAAACGGTTTGAAGAGGAAGGGGCTGAAAAGCTGATCCTCCTGGGTGACCTTCTGTATCACGGCGCCAGGAATGACCTGCCGGCCGGTTATGATACCAAAGGCCTTACCGCCTTATTAAACGCCCATAAAGATGTGATCCTGGGTGTCAGAGGCAATTGTGATGCGGATATCGACCAGATGGTACTGGAGTTTCCCATGATGGCCGATTATATCATGGCACTGGTGGACGGCCGGACCTGGATCATCACCCACGGCCATCTGTTTGATGAGAATGCCATGATCCCCCATGCTCCGGGCACCATCTTGCTGCATGGCCATACCCATCTTAAGATCCTGGAGGAGCGGGGAGATTTTTATTATCTGAACCCCGGTTCAGTTTCGATCCCGAAGGATGGAGATACCGGCAGTTATATGGTCTATGAAGACGGCCGGTTTGTGATCAAACTGTTGGATGGTACCGTAGATAAAGAACTGGTATTATAAGGCGAGGTAACCTCCCAGAGGCTCTTTCTTTATCAGGCCTTTGATCTCCAGCTGCAAAAGCACCGCCTGCAGTTCGCTTAAGGAAAAGGCGCTTTTGACCAGCAGTTCTTCAATGAGTGTGACATCGTTTTTGACAAGATCATAGATGATTTTTTCTTTTTTCGTCAGGGACACGCTGCTTTTCTTCAGCGTGTCCTTTTTGACGGCGATCCCCAGATACTGCAGTACATCTTCGGGACACGTAAGTACCTGGGCTCCGTTTTTTAGGAGCTCATTGCAGCCTCGGGCCATACGGTCGGTGATCCGTCCCGGCAGGGCAAAAACTTCCTTTCCCTGGCTGAGAGCCTGATTTACAGTGATGAGAGATCCTGAGTTTTCCGCGGCTTCGATGACCAGAAGCACGTCACAGAGTCCGGCAATGATCCGGTTCCTTATGGGGAAATCACGGGGCAATGACTGGTATAAGGGTGGTTTTTCAGAGATCACTCCATGGCCATTCACGGAAAGATCCCGGTAAAGACCCACATTTTCCCGGGGATAACAATGATCCGCCCCGCCGGCCAGTACAGCATAACTGCGGCCGGCAGAAGGTCTTGCTGCGGCAGAGACGGCGCCTCGCTGGGAGTAGCCATCCACGCCGGAAGCCATGCCGGAGATAACATTGACGCCGCCGGCACACAGTTCACGGCCGAAAAAGTAAGCCGTTTCCTTACCGTAGGATGTGCAGGTCCTGGAACCGATGATAGCACAGGAGGGTATTTTCTGATCCGGCAGATCACCTTTATAGAATAAACCTAAAGGCGGGTCGGGAATGGAATGCAGCCGCTCGGGATAGGCGTCTTCAGCTTCTGAAACATAACAGATCTCCTGCTTTTCAAGGACCGTCAGCATATTGGCTATGGCTGTCTCATTCCGCAAAGCATCATATTGGGAGATCTGGGCCAGATTAAGGAGAAGTCCCTGTGCCTGCAGGTCCTGGGAACTAAGGGAAAATAAGGCTTCCGGGTCATTTTCACAGAGGGACAGCATGCTTCTTATCAGAGAATTCGGAAAGTAGTAAAGATGGGACAGCCATAGATAAAACCACTTTTTTTCCATGGTCATACCTCACCGAAAAAGCGGCGGTCCAGCTGCCGGTAAGAGATGGCTTCTGAAAGATGCGGGATGAGGATCTTATCGCTGTTATCCAGATCTGCAATGGTCCGGGCTACCTTCAGGATCCGGTCATGAGCCCGGGCAGAGAAATTCATATTGTCATAGACTTGCTTCATAAGCTGCTGTTCCTCTTTTCCTAAAGCACAATAATGTCTGATGCGGCTGCCCTCCAGCTGGGAGTTGAAAATGATATTGTCTTTTTTATACCGTTCCTTCTGGACCTCCCAGCAGCGGATGACTCGCTGCCGGATGGATTCCGAACTCTCCCCCGAGGCAGGGCGGCTGAGATCATCGAAACTTAAGCGGCTCACCTCTACAGAAAGATCGATCCTGTCCAGCAATGGTTTAGAGATCCTGGAAAGATAACGGCGCACATCACCCTCACTGCAGCGGCATTTACTCCTGTCAGGATAGTAGCCGCAGGGACAGGGATTCATGGCGCAGACCAGCATGACACGGGTGGGAAAAGTGTAAGAACCATTGACCCGGGAAATGATCACCTTCTTATCCTCCAGAGGCTGCCGCATGACCTCCAGGGTCATTTTGGAAAACTCCGGAAGCTCATCCAGAAACAGGACCCCGTTATGGGCCAGGGACATTTCCCCGGGATGAGGATAAGCGCCGCCGCCTACCAGGGCATTAGCAGAGATGGTGTGATGGGGAGAGCGGAAAGGCCGGTCCTTGATAAGCCCCTTCTCCCGGTCCAGCATGCCGGCTACCGAATAGATCCGGGAACTTTCCAGACGCTCGCTTTCCGTAAGGGGCGGCAGGATGGTGGGGATCCGTTTGGCTGTCAACGTTTTTCCCGTGCCGGGGGGACCTATGAGCAGCAGGCCGTGCATGCCGGAGGAGGCCACTTCAGCTGCCCGTTTCACGCTTTCCTGACCCATGATCTCTGAGAAATCCAGCGGGTTTGATCTTAAGACATCAGCTTCTTCCACCCGGCTGACTTCCGGTTCCTTCGTAGTTTTTTTCAGCAGGAAATCCAGCACCTCTGATAAAGATGAAAAACCATAGATCTCCATGCCCGGCACCAACGTCCCTTCCCGGGCATTTTCAGAAGGCAGCACACAGCCTTTTTTCTTAAGCTCCCTGGCTAAAAGCACATGGGACAATGTACCATTGACTGCTCTTAAAGAACCGTCCAGGGCTAGTTCTCCGGTAAATAAATAATCCTCCGTAAAATCCTGCGGGATAATACCTATAGCCGTCAGGATCGCGATAGCTATGGGAAGATCAAAAGAATTTCCCTGCTTCCGGAGATCTGCCGGACTCAAGTTAACCGTCAGCCGGCCCGGCGGCACAAAAACAGCCGAATTCTTCAGCGCAGCCTTCACCCGCTCCCGGGCCTCCTTGACCTCCGACCCCAGAAACCCCACCATTTCAAACGCAGGCAGCCCATCCCCATAATCCGCCTCCACGATCACCTCTTTCCCCTCAATACCCACGATACAAGAACTCAACACCTTACCAAACATACCGCGACCTCCTTACGCACCCGAAATCATAACAGAAAGAACCAGACTAATCACCCACATTTAACCAAAAAATCCAGCTTTTTTTCATGCGCTGAAGAAAAACACACACAACCTTGATCAGTAAAAGCCGAAACCGACACAACCTTGACAGATTTAAACATACGTCCATACCAACTTAAGAAAACAACCCACTTTAAGCCACACCACGACCCGCTTTTTGCGGGCACACCCAGGCGAGAAATGCCCTTCATCTGTTCTTACGCTTCAATTAGAAGATATCAAACCATCCCCTCAGCTATTTTGGTACACCAGTTAATTATCACATTTCATACGATGGGATACTAAACCATCAGAAGAGAATGATCAGTATACCTGATTTATGAGATGAGATCTTGTGATGGGGCATCAAAACTTCACTTACATAACATTGAAGTGGTAAACTAAAACTGGACACGGAGGGGGTATTTTCTGGACAAATGGTGTATAATAGAGGGACAGGAAGAAATACACCATGTACAGGAACTGCACCTCAGTGAACAGGAGGTTTACCATGAAGTACACAAAAGAAGAGCGACTGGACATCGGCCGTCGAATCTACGACGGCGAAATCACTCGGTACGAAGCGGCCGACATATATGACATTGGCGTTCAAACCGCTCGGAACTACATGCGCATATACCGGGATACCAATCACCTTCCGCCAAAGTCCCACAGGAAGGACGGTCCGATAAAAGTATCACAGAAGTCCCCTGCGGGCATGGAAGAACTGGAATCCATGACTAAAGAGGAACTGATACATGAGCTTGTGAAAGCCCGGATAACGGAGGCCCGGTTAAAAAAAGGCTACGAGGTGAAAGGGGATGGTTCGGTAATCATATACGACAGCAAGAATACCAGGTGATCATGGAACTGTCCGGGGAGTTCCCGGTGAAGCTTCTGTGCGAGACCATGGGGATACAGAGAAGCAGCTTCTATAACTGGAAGAAGCATCTGTCCCATCCGTCGGACCGGGAAAAGAGCCTCGTAAACAACATCATCCTGTTCCGGGAATACCACATGAAATATCCTTCACACGGATATCGGTGGCTGAACGCGAAGATCCGGCTGGATACAGGACATGTGATGTCAGATCCGTACGCTCATAAATGCTGCAAGATCGCAGGAATCAAGAGTCAAGCCAAGCACTATCGTTACAGGGAACCGGGAGAAC
>CACZSO010000178.1 GCA_902783795.1 uncultured Eubacteriales bacterium | reverse complement strand
CCGGAAGGCCCATTGGCTGTATAATCCTTATTCTCCGGCTTGATCTCATCGATATGCTGGCTGTAGAAAGATTCCCCCGGGAGATAAATGGTATCTGCCAGGGTATGGACCGGCACCAGGACCGCCAACAGTACTGTTAATATTACATAGATCAGAAAGGGTTTTCCGGATCTCATCATCGTCCTCCTGATGTAAGACAGCCCTTTACCGCTGCCTTTATTGAATAAGATTGATCACGACACCAATAAGATATGATGCCGCATTTAAGATAAAGGATAAAAGGAAAGGCTGCCTGATCCTCTTCCCTTTGACAGAGAAACCTCTGTAGATTAGTCCTTCCGTCACGACCACCAGCACTTCCACAAAAAGTTCGGCAAAAATATACCCTTCTTTAAGATAACTCCGGGCGCAAAAACAGAGGAACACCGCTGCCGGATTTGTCAGGACATTGACCAGGAAAACGATGAGCAGGTCCTGTTTCTTCCGCACGCCCAGAAGGAACGCTGCCGGCAATTCTATAACCAGTGTAAGGATAAGGGAGATGCCGAACATTTTCAGGTAGTACATATCAGCTGCCTTCCCTTTCTGTCCTGCCCATGCTCTTTTTTATCAGGAAAAGCCCCAGGACCAGCAGGCCTAAAGATACCAGGCTCATCACGGCCCCCATCTTAGAGGTGGAGACCGGCCATGTCTTCTCCAGCCATACAGGGAAAAACCCCAGGAACAAGGCCAGGGTCAAAAGCCCGAAGGAAAAACCGGGAAGACAGGGGAACCGCTCTGCCAGCATATAGAGAGTCACCGGCATGGTCATATTAAAGAGGAACAGGGCTAAAAGACCAGGTACGGCTTTATCTGATAAAAGATAACAGCCGGCTGCCAGTAAAAGCGAGACCACCATGGTCTTAAGCATCCCAAAGCGGGCGGATACGATGCCACCGGCGGTTTTTCCTGAGGTCAGCGCCAATACAGCCATAAGCCCCATAAAGAAGCCCTGTTTCCAGGAAAAGCTGCCTGTAAGGCCCGTATAGGAACGGATCACTACTACTGAAAACAGGAGAAATGCGGCGATCACTGTCCGGATATCCGTTTTATTCTGGACTATTTCAGCGGAAAACATCTCTGCCGTCCGGCTCTTTTGTGTTTTCATGATCAATAACATAGATCCGCACACGAACAAAAGAAGGAATCCCAGGCAGGCCCAAAGATAATACCGGCTTATGATGGCCTTCCCCGCCACAGTGCCCAAATATAGACCTACGGCTCCCGGGGAGACAAACACTCCGAGGAGGGCGCCTTTCTTCCTCTTTTCCCTGTCTTCATCCATGGTGCCGATGCCGCCTCCTACATGGAACAGCGCATTCCCTGTCCCCAGGACCGCCGGATGAGTGAAGGCACCAGTAAATGTGATCAGGAGTCCGGCTATGGCACAACAGGATGCCATGACCCGTCCTTTAGATGGATCCCGGCTTCTCAGCACATCCATCAATGTCCCCAGAGGCAGCTGCAGGGCAAAGGCACAGAAATTATAGATAAGAAGATACAGATACCACTGGTCTTTGGCCATGAATCTTCCGAACATGGCAAAGGCACAGAGGCCATCTGTCAGAAAATGCAGGACAGCATATAAAGCAGTCATTTTCCCCTCCTTACGGCAAATGATCTTTATAAATGAAGACCACATTGCCCTATATCCGGTTACCTCCAGGCTGTGTCAGATCAGAAAAAGACCGGCAGTGAACCTTAAGTCCGCTGCCGGTCGTAAAGTCAGATACGTTTATTCGTCCGTATCGTCATCGTCAAAGGAAGAATCAGCATCGTCCTCATCTTCTTCATATTCGTCATCATCGTAGATGATTTCACTGTCCAGATCTCCGGCCAGGAGGCTCGCAAAGGCATTCGTCAGAGAAGCGCTCACATCGTCAGACATTTCTTCTTCCGGTTCAAATGCTTCTGTTTCATCCTCTGCCTGGGCATTTCTGGAAGCTTCTTCCTTAGCCTTCTTTTCGGCCTCGGCCTGTTCTTCCTGCTGGCGCTGTCTTCTCAGGGCCAGTTCAGCCATTTCCTGCTCGAAACGCTCATCTGTATCCAGTTTGATCTCACGATACTGCTTCATACCGGTGCCGGCAGGGATCAGATTACCTATCAGCACATTCTCCTTCAGGCCTACCAGATGATCGACTTTACCGCTGATGGCGGCTTCTGTCAGGACCTTGGTGGTCTCCTGGAAGGAAGCGGCAGACAGGAAGGAATCTGTAGCCAGAGAAGCCTTGGTGATACCCAGCATGATCTGAGTACCGACTGCCGGCTCTTTGCCTTCAGCCTTCAGGCGCTCATTCATCTCCTCGAAGGCCAGCACATCCATGTTCGTGCCGGGAAGTACATCGGAGCCGCCGCATTCATCCACGCGGATCTTCTTCAGCATCTGACGGACAATGATCTCAATGTGCTTATCATTGATCTCCACGCCCTGCAGACGGTAAGGACGCTGGACTTCGTGCAGCATGTAATCCTGCACAGCCCTTAAGCCCTTGATCCTCAGGATATCATGGGGGTTGATGGAGCCTTCCGTGATCTTATCGCCGGCTTCTACCCAGTCGCCGGTATCCAGCTCCCGGTTACCCTTCTTCGCCAGATGCGAACCAAAGGTAATGAGATACGTCTTGGATTCTCCGGTCTCCGGATTCGTGACGACCACTTCTGTCTTCTTCTTATTATCTCTCAGCTGCACTTCGCCGCTGATCTCGGAGATGACTGCCATGCCCTTAGGTGTACGGGCTTCGAACAGCTCCTCCACACGGGGAAGACCCTGTGTGATATCGCCGCCGGCTACACCGCCGGTATGGAAGGTTCTCATGGTCAGCTGTGTACCGGGCTCACCGATGGACTGGGCCGCAATGATACCCACGGCTTCGCCGATCTTCACCGGCTCGCCTGTAGCCATGTTGGAGCCATAGCACTTGGCGCAGACGCCCAGTTTTGAGCGGCAGCTTAAGTTGTTCCTGATCTTCACCGTCTCACGGCCGGTGGCTTCCAGGATATCCACGATCTCTTTCGCGATCCTGGGAGTGATCATGTTATTACACTTGATGATGATCTCGCCGGTCTCCGGATTCTCGAAATCCTCTGCGATAAAACGGCCTACCAGGCGCTCCTTTAAGGATTCGATGATCTCTTCGCCGTTCTTGAAAGCTGAGATCTCCATGTAAGGAATATCTCCGTCATGGGCACAGTCTTCTTCCCGGATGATGATATCCTGGGAGACATCCACCAGACGGCGGGTCAGGTATCCGGAGTCAGCCGTACGAAGAGCCGTATCCGACATACCCTTTCTGGAACCGTGGGCGGACATAAAGTACTCCAGCACGTTCAGGCCTTCACGGAAGTTAGAGTTGATGGGCAGCTCGATGGTCTGGCCGGTGGTATCTGCCATCAGACCACGCCAGCCGATGAGCTGTTTGATCTGGGACTTGGATCCACGGGCGCCGGAAACTGCCATCATATGGATATTATTATATTCACCTAAGGCCGGATAGATATAGTCATTCAGGACTTTATCCGCATTCTGCCAGGTCTCGATGACTTCACGGTAACGCTCGCTCTCTGTAATAAGACCACGCCGGAAGTTCCGGTTGATCTCATTCACCGTACGCTGCGCTTCCTGGATCAGTTCATCCTTTTCCTTGGGGATGATCATATCGGAGACGGAAACCGTCATGGCAGCTTTCGTGGAATACTTATACCCCAGGGCCTTGATGGCGTCCAGCACCTCAGCGGTACGGGTAGCGCCATGGATGTCGATGACGTTCTCCAGGATCTCTTTCAGTTTGCCCTTATCCACCAGGAAGTCGATCTCAGGCAGCAGGTAGTCTTCATCTTCTACACGCTCTACATACCCCAGATCCTGAGGAATGATCTCGTTGAAGATAAGACGGCCTAAGGTGGTCTGGACAGTACCGGTGACTCTCCGGGAATCCACTTCGCGCATCTCACGGACAAAGATCTTCGCATGAAGGTCCAGATAACCGTTTTCGTAAGCCATGATGGCTTCACTTAAGGAAATATAATGGTTTCCTTCGCCCTTGACGCCGGCTCTCTCCTGGGTCAGGTAATAGATGCCCAGGACCATATCCTGAGACGGAACCGCCACAGGACCGCCGTCAGACGGCTTCAGCAGGTTATTCGGAGACAGCATCAGGAAGCGGCATTCCGCCTGGGCTTCTTCCGACAGGGGAAGGTGTACGGCCATCTGGTCACCGTCGAAGTCCGCATTGAATGCAGTACAGACTAATGGATGCAGCTTGATCTCCTTACCTTCTACCAGGATGGGCTCGAAGGCCTGGATGCCCAGACGATGCAGTGTGGGAGCACGGTTCAGCATCACGGGATGCTCATGGATGACATCTTCCAGGATATCCCAGACAGCGTCTTCCAGCCGTTCCACCATCTTCTTCGCGGCTTTGATGTTATGCGCGATCTGACGGGCTACCAGCTCCTTCATAACGAAGGGCTTAAACAGTTCGATGGCCATTTCTTTCGGCAGGCCGCACTGATAGATCTTAAGCTCCGGACCCACTACGATAACGGAACGGCCGGAATAGTCCACACGCTTGCCTAACAGGTTCTGACGGAAACGTCCCTGCTTGCCCTTCAGCATATCAGACAGTGATTTCAGAGAACGGTTGCCGGCACCGGTGACAGGACGTCCGCGGCGGCCATTATCGATCAAGGCATCGACGGCTTCCTGCAGCATTCTCTTTTCATTTCTGACGATGATCTCCGGCGCGCCAAGCTCTAACAGCTTCGCCAGCCGGTTATTTCTGTTGATGATACGGCGGTACAGGTCATTCAGATCAGAGGTGGCGAAACGACCGCCGTCCAGCTGTACCATGGGACGAAGATCCGGCGGGATGACCGGGATCACATCCAGGATCATCCACTCCGGCCTGTTGCCGGACTGCAGCAGGGTATCGATGACTTCCAGCCGTTTGATCAGCTTGCCTCTCTTCTGCCCCTGTGCTTCCTTCAGTTCGTCTCTTAATTCTTTAGAGATCTTCTCAAGATCGATAGCTTCCAGCAGTTCTTTCACTGCTTCGGCACCCATGCCGGCACGGAAAGAACCGGCGCCGAACTTTTCTTCGTTCGCACGGTATTCCGCTTCTGTCAGATCCTGCATGTACTTAAGGTCTGTCGTGCCGGGATCCAGGACGATGTATGACGCAAAGTACAGTACTTTGTCCAGGATACGCGGGGACAGGTCCAGTGTCAGGCCGATACGGCTGGGGATGCCCTTAAAATACCAGATATGGGACACCGGCGATGCCAGTTCGATATGTCCCATTCTCTCACGGCGGACAGAAGCTTTTGTCACTTCTACGCCGCACCGGTCACAGATGACGCCCTTGTAGCGGATCTTCTTATATTTACCGCAGTGGCATTCCCAGTCTTTAGAGGGTCCGAAGATCCTCTCGCAGAACAGACCGTCCTTTTCTGGTTTCAGGGTACGATAGTTGATCGTCTCGGGTTTAGTGACGATACCATGAGACCATTCTCTGATCTTATCCGGGGATGCCAGGCCGATCCGTATTGCATCGAACGTAAGCGGCTCGTATGTTTCATTCATTGTCTCTGCCATTAACTGCTTCTCCCTTCTTTACCGTCACTCGTCGGAATCATCCGTGTAGCCGTCATAATCATCTTCCGTGTCTTCTTCCACTTCCTGAAGCTCTCCGTCCACAAATTCCTGGGTGGAGAAGCCGCGGGCTTCAAAGTCACGGCGGGTCTCATAACGCTGCCGGTCATCATTCATGATCGAGTTAAAATCAGTAGAACCGTAGTCCACGTTCTCGGTGATCTCCACTTCCGTGTTATCATCTCTTAAGACACGGATGTCCAGTGCCAGCGACTGAAGCTCTTTGATCAGCACCTTGAAGGATTCGGGCACACCGGCCTTCGGGATGTTATCACCCTTAATGATGGCTTCATAAGTCTTG
>CACZSO010000177.1 GCA_902783795.1 uncultured Eubacteriales bacterium | reverse complement strand
CTACCGCGGCTGTTCTCATGGATGCATCTACTGTGACAGCCGGAGCAAGTGCTATCATTTTACCCATGCTTTTGAGGACATAGAAGTCAAGCAGAACGCTCCGGAACTTCTGGAGGCTGCCCTCAAGTCGAAAAGAAAAAAATGTATGATAGGGACCGGGTCAATGTCGGATCCTTATATGCATTGCGAAGAAAAACTCCAGCTCACCAGACAGTGTCTCACGATCATTTCGAAGTATGGTTTCGGTGTGACTGTCCAGACAAAATCCGACCGGATCTTACGGGATATTGATCTCCTGGACGAGATCAACCGCAAGGCAAGATGCGTGGTCCAGATCACATTGACCACCTATGACGATGAGCTGTGTAAGATCCTGGAACCGAATGTGTGCAATACAAAAAGACGGATCGAAGTGCTTGAAAAGATGCAGGAAAGGGGCATTCCCACCGTGGTATGGCTGACTCCGGTCCTGCCTTTTATCAATGATACAGAGGACAATATAACAGCGATCCTGGAAGAATGCGTACGCACCGGTGTGAAAGGCATGATCGGTTTCGACATGGGACTCACCTTAAGGGAGGGCGACCGGGAATACTATTACGCAGCCCTGGACCAGCATTTTCCGGGGATGAAGGAAAAGTATATCGAACGATACGGTAATGCCTATGAGCTTCCGAGCCCGAATGCCAAAGCGCTGCAGGATATTTTTGTGTCAACGTGCAGGAAACATGACATTTTATATACAATGGAAGACTGTTTTGAGTACCTTCATGAATTTCCGGAACGGTATGAACAGATGAGTCTGTTTGACCTTATGTGAGTTCTGGGACAGGTATAAAAACAGAGATAAAGAGGCTGCAAAGATGAACAGACCGGGGACAAAGACAATAGAGACGGATAGACTGATCTTAAGAAGATTCAGACTGGAAGATGCAGAATATATGTATCATAACTGGGCTTGTGACCCTGAAGTGACGCGTTTTCTCACATGGCCTCCCCATAAAAATACAGAAGTATCAAAGATGGTGCTTCAGGAATGGATCCCGCAGTACGAAGACGGCAGCTATTTCAGCTGGGCCGTAGAGCTTAAAGAAATCAGCCAGCCCATCGGCAGTATAGCAGTGGTCAAGCTGAATGAAGAAGTAGGATCCGCAGATATAGGATATTGCATAAGCCGGAAATACTGGGGGCAAGGCCTTATGCCGGAAGCTCTGAAAGCGGTCATGGATTACCTCTTTGATGAAGTAGGGCTGAACCGGGTGGCAGCCTGCCACGATGTGAATAACCCTAAGTCCGGACGAGTCATGGAAAAAGCCGGCATGAAGCTGGAAGGGATCCTGAGGAGTGCCGGGAAAAACAATCAGGGTATCTGTGATGAAGTCTGGCATTCCATGATACGAAGCGACAGGGAAGAGGACTGAAAAGCATTGGCTTAAAAACAGCCGGGAGTGGAAAGATGATCAAGAAAGCAGGAACGGAAGATGCCCTGACATTGGCGGAACTTGCTGTTTTGCTTTGGGATGATAATGACCTTCATGAGCTGGAAGAAGAGTTTCGTGAACTGGCACAGGATGAAGAAGCTGCCTGTTTTATAAAGTATGCAGATGGCAGACCGGCAGCTTTTGCCCAATGCCAGCTGCGGCATGATTATGTAGAAGGTACTGACAGTTCCCCGGTGGGGTATCTGGAAGGCATCTTTGTACTTGAAGCATATAGAAAACAGGGATATGCTGCTGAGTTATTAGAGGCTTGTGAGCAGTGGGCGAAAGAAAAAGGCTGCCGTGAATTTGCCAGTGACTGTGAACTGGAGAATGCAGAAAGCCTGGCATTTCATAAAGCTATGGGCTTTAAAGAAGCAAACCGGATCATCTGCTTTACGAAAAAGTTGGGTGATTCCTGATCATCATCAATATTTTTTTATTGTGTTAAAATCATAATAGCATATTTGTGATTCATGTGATATAGTAAATATGGACTTGTATGTTATGGTTGAAAAAACATAAAGCTTTAAATAATTTTCAACGAGGAGGAAAATATTATGCTGAACATCAACAAGACCGTAGAAGATGGAGCGGCTGTTTTCACACTGGAAGGACGGCTGGATACCGTTACATCCCCCGATCTTGAAGCAGAGATCAAAGAGGTGCTGCCGGATCTCAAAGAAATAACCATTGACCTTGAAAATCTGGATTATATATCTTCGGCAGGCCTCAGGGTGCTTCTTTCTACCCAGAAAGTCATGAACCGGCAGGGCTCGATGACCATCAGCCATGTCAATGACACGATTATGGAGATCTTTGAAGTGACAGGTTTTTCCGAGATCCTGACCATCGAGTAAACTTTGGCATGTCCTTGCAAAGGAGAAAGAGAATACGATGAAAAGGAAAACCGGCATTCGTTTTTTGGCGGTCTTCTTGATTCTGATCTTGTGTTTGCCGGGGACCGTCAGCTGCGGAAAGAAGGAAAACAGGACCGCGGAAGAGATCACAGACTGCAAGATCCAGCATGAGAAAGAATTCGGAGGAGTCTATATCTGCCTGACGATAGACGAATTCAACTCAAAAGGTTATGAGTATGGGGACAGTCTGAATATTACTTTTTCCAACGGATATGTGCTGGAGGATGTGCTTTACTACAATGGCTATTATACCGCGAACGGGGAGCCGCTTCTGGTGGCCTATCCGGGTTATCCGTACATCAAGGCCGGCATTAATAACGGCGAAGATCTTTATGAGATCGCAAACCTGAAAAAAACGAAGGAAGAGATCGCAAAGCAGAGTCTGTACGCTGTCGCCGCCCTCGCCCAGAGCGATACAGCGGCCATCATCTTAAATGAGGCCGGTAAATATAAGGATATCCAGAATGCCAGAAATATCCATTATAAGGATGACAGGACCTTATATGACAGTGATGAGATCTTTGCAAATTTCCGGTATGTGAAGGCAGGAAAGATCGCTGAAAAAACATTGTACCGCTCAGCTTCTCCCTGCGATAACCAGCATAACCGGGCGCCCTATGTGGATGCGTTGGCGGAAAAAGCTGGGATCGGTTTTATCCTGAATCTTTCTGATACTGATACAAAGATCGAGAAATATATGGCGGCAGCCGATTTTAATTCCCCTTATTTCGCTTCCCTCTATGAGAAATGGAAAGTGGAACTTATTGCATTGAACATGAATTACGGCTCTCAGGCGTTTAAAGAGAAGATCGCAGGCGGACTCAATGTGATGGCAGAAGCGGAAGGTCCCTACCTGGTCCATTGTACAGAAGGAAAAGACCGTACCGGGTTTGTGTGTATGCTGCTGGAAGCCCTGGCGGGGGCTGATTATGATGAGATCGTAAAAGATTACATGATCACTTACGATAACTATTATAAGATCAATCCAACAAAGGAAAAAGATAAATACGAAATCATTATCAAAAATGTACTGGATCCCATGATCCTGAGTCTTTCTAAGGGAAATGAGACAGATGTACAGAAACTGGATCTCAAGGCCTGTGCCGTGGATTATCTGACAGAAGGCGGCATGAGTCCTGAAACAATAGATAAACTGATTACGTGTCTTACAGGAGAATGAGTATGGAAGAGAAAAACTTAGTGATTAAACTGGTCGGCAGGATCGACTCGAATAACGCGGCAGATGTGGAAAGAGACATCATTTCCCAGGTGACGGAACCGAAAGAAACGGTCCTCGTCCTGGATGCGGATGCATTGGAATACATCTCCAGTGCAGGTCTCAGAGTGATCCTGCATCTGAAAAAGATCTGTAAAGATCTTAAGATCACCAATGTTAAGTCCGAAGTATATGAGATCCTGGATATGACTGGCTTTACTGAGATGATGAGTGTGGAAAAGGCTTACCGTCTGGTGGATGTGACCGGTTGTGAGGAGATAGGCCGCGGAGCTAACGGCACCATTTACCGGATCGACCAGGATAATGTGGTCAAGGTCTATAATAATGCCGATGCATTGGATGATATCCAGCATGAGCGTGAAGTTGCGAAACTGGCGCTGATCCTGGGGATCCCCACCGCCATTTCCTACGATGTCGTCAAGATCGGTGAAAGCTATGGTTCCGTTTTCGAGCTCCTGGATGCCAAACCTTTCTCCAAGATCATAGCTGAGGAGCCGGAGAGACTGGACTGGTGTGTGTCAGAATATGTGGAAATGCTGAAAAAGATCCACAGCACTTTAGTCCCGGCCAATAAGCTCCCTGACATGAGGGAGACGGTCATTTCCTGGGCTAAATTCATGCAGGATTATCTGCCGGAGGAAGCCGGAAAGAAACTGCTTTCCATGGTGGAGGCTATCCCCCAGGATAACCATATGATCCACGGAGATTACCATACGAAGAACCTGATGCTGCAGAACGATGAGGTCCTGCTTATCGACATGGATACCCTGGCCGTAGGAAATCCCATCTTCGAATTTGCCAGCATTTACAATGCTTTCATAGGCTTCTCAGAGCTGGACAACAATATCATCAAAGAGTTCCAGGGCTTTGATTTTGAGACCGGAAAAACCTTCTGGCATCGTGTCCTGGAGGTTTATCTGGGTACCCATTCCGAAACGAAGATCCGTGAAGTGGCAAATAAGGCACGTATCATCGGCTATACACGGCTGATCCGCCGTTCTATCCGCCGTAATGGCCTGGAAAGCGAAGAAGGCAGAAAGGAGATCGAGCACTGGACGAAGGAACTGCTGGAGCTTCTGAACTGTATCGATACCCTTACTTTCACGCCCTATGAGCTGGAGATCGTGGCTGTAAAAGAAAACCTCCCGGAAGTCCAGGCTTTTGTGCAGGAGCATCTGGAAAGAGATGACTGCCCTTTGAAAGCCCAGATGCAGATCGATCTGGCGGTAGAGGAGATCTTCATCAATATTGCCAGCTATGCCTATACGCCTCAGAGAGGTAAGGCCTCTGTCCGCGTCATGGTCTCTGATGACCCGGTCACCGTGACATTGACCTTTGTGGATCATGGCATTCCTTATGATCCGCTGGAAAAAGATGATCCGGATGTGACTCTCTCAGCTGAGGAACGTCAGATAGGCGGACTGGGGATCTTCATGACAAAACAGGTCATGGACGATATCGCCTACGAATATAAAGACGGAGAGAATATCTTGACATTAAAGAAAAATCTGTAAAGAAAAGGGTGCAGACATGAAGCTGTATGATAAAATCGATCTGCATATGCATACTGTCATTTCTGATGGGACAGACACACCGGAAGAGCTCCTGCCTCTTGTAAAGGAGGCA
The DNA here is from genome assembly GCA_902783795.1 of uncultured Eubacteriales bacterium. Taxonomy (GTDB): domain Bacteria; phylum Bacillota; class Clostridia; order Lachnospirales; family Lachnospiraceae; genus UBA1267. Next base: position 2,358 of record CACZSO010000177.1, on the reverse strand, counting down.
GGGCTCGATGTGTTTTCCGTCACAGATCATGATTCTGTCAAGGGCAGTCAGATCATTCCTCCTCTATTAAAGGAAGGGGATCCGGTCTTCATCTCCGGCGTTGAGTTTTCCTGTAAGGATGAAGAGGGAAAATATCATATCCTGGGGTATGCCTATGACCCGGAAGCCTCGTCTATCCGGCAGTTGATGGAGAAGGGGCATACTTTCCGCATGAATAAACTGGCAGGCAGGATGCAGCGCCTTACGGAAGAATTCGGCTTTGTCTTTCCTAAAAAGGACCTGGACGAACTCTTTGCCATGGATAATCCTGGGAAACCCCATATCGGGAATCTGATGGTACGTCTGGGCTTTGCAGAAAGTAAAGACCAGGCTATTCGGGAGTTCATCGATAAAGTAAACTGGAAGAGCGAATACCTGCGGCCGGAAGAAGCCATCAGAGGTATTCTGGATGCAGGAGGCGTTCCGGTACTGGCCCATCCTTCCTACGGGAGCGGCGATGAGCTGATCCTGGGAGAGGAGATGGATGAAAGGCTTAAAAAACTGATCTCCTTTGGCATACAAGGGGTGGAAGCTTATTATTCAGGGTTTACCCAGAGGCTTCGCTTAGAAAATCTGGCTTTTGCAGAAAAATATAATCTATATGTAACAGCCGGCAGTGATTATCATGGAAAAAATAAAATCGTTGTTTTAGGAGATACGGATCTTCCGGCCCAGGAAGAACGTGCAGAAGGCTTTAAAAGATTCCTGGCACGAGTCCTTCCGGAAAAATGATCCGGGAATATCAGGCAGTGAAAATGCTCAGATTTGATACCAGAGATAAGAAACCAAAATTATACGCCTTATTGGCGGAAGCTGTGGCAGTGGTCGTGCTCCTGGCCGTATTGGTCCTAAAGGACGCAGACAGGTATGCTGCCGCGATCAGTGTGATCCTGACACTGTTTTTCTTTTCAGCAGTCGTGCAGCTTTTCATCGCGTTTGTCCGCCAGGTCCAGTATAATCCCTATTCTTATAATACGATCTTTTATCTGGGATTTGCCTTGTTTTTCCTGAGTGTCACCATCCTGCTCCTGATATTCACCACCAGGATCATGCGCCAGCCGGAGATTAATTGGCATGTGGAACTGTTTTCTTTGCTGACGGGCTCTGCCAAGCTCTTTATTCTCCTGACTTTTCCTTTCATCCTGGTGTTTTCCATAGGACTGTGTATTTCTAATATATCATTGCTCAGGCATGAAGGAAGAAAAATGAAGAATCTGCTGGGCATCCTGCTTTCTTTTTTACTGGTGGGGGGCCAGCTCTTAATTTTCTTTTCTGATTACTATTACAGTGGCAGCCGGTGGCAGGTCATGATCCATGACTTGATCGTCAATATTTTTGCGGCTGTTTATCTTTATTTTGAATGTATGATCCTGGGGGTCATGACAGCCGATGCCATGACAGCCCGGTATGAACCGGAACCGAATAAGGATTATATCATTATCTTAGGCTGTATGATACGGAAGGACGGCACTCCCACACCGTTGCTTAAAAGCAGGATAGACAGGGCGCTGGACTTCGCCGAAAAACAGCAGCAGATGACAGGAAAAGAAGCAGTTTTTGTTACTTCCGGAGGTAAGGGATCTGACGAGAATATCTCCGAGAGCGCCTGTATGAAGCGCTATCTGATGGAAAAAGGCATACCAAAAGACCGGATCATTGAGGAAGATAAGTCCAGAAATACTTTCGAAAACATGACTTTTTCCAAGGAATTGATCAATGGGGGCGACCCCGGGGTAAAGGTGGCTTTTTCCACGACAAATTATCATGTCTTCAGAAGCGGGATCTATGCGCGGCGTGTAAAAATGCGGGCTGTGGGCATGGGTGCCCCGACAAAATGGTATTACTGGCCGAATGCAGCCATCCGGGAATTTATGGGTATATTAAAATATCATAGATTAAAACAGATCCTGATCTTTTCTGGCCTGGTCCTGGCGTACGTTTTCCTTACGATCATGTATTATCAATAAACCGTTTTACCTATATTTGCAACGGTTCCGGCGGACAGCAGTTTTAAGGCCGGAACCGATGATCAGAAAGTGATGTACCTATGAGAGTAGATTACAAAAATGACTTAACCTGGGATCCTTCCGGGTTTGTCCTCCTGGCGGATTATGTGCCGAGCATCATTCAGGAGATCCGTTATTATTCCACGTACAACTTTATCGGAGAAAGAATCGATGGATATGAGGAGCCCTGCGCCCTGCTGACGATAGAAGCGGCCAGGGCTTTAAAAGCGGTCAGCAGCGAGCTGTTTGTCCAGGGACTGCGGCTGAAGGTATTCGATGCGTACCGGCCAGCCTCTGCGGTAAAACATTTTGT
>CACZSO010000176.1 GCA_902783795.1 uncultured Eubacteriales bacterium | reverse complement strand
CGTAAACGGCAGAATCCGGCGTCCCTTCTTTTTCTTTTGCATTCTTCTTTTTTCTTTTCAGAAATAAATACAGGACCACGGCCGGAAAGACGGCCATAAGACACGTGAAGATAATGATCCGTAAAGTCTGTTTTTTCATAAGCCCGCTTCTTTCATAAGTTTTTGTGCTGCTAAAAAACAATTGGAGAAGTATTTTCCTTGATTGTATAAAGGGGGAGAGGATTTGTCAAGACAGAGGGATACTTGCATCAAATCAGCTTGTTTCTTATGTTTGAATTATGTATAATAGAACAAAGGTGGTAATCAGACAATGGAAAAGAAATATCTTATCGGAATAGATATCGGCACCTCCGGCACCAAGTGCCTGGCCTGTGATGAAGAAGGCCATATTGCAGCCTCCTCCGTACAGGAATATCCCCTGTATACGCCCCGGCCGGGGTGGGCGGAACAGGATCCGGAAGACTGGTGGAAGGCCACGGTCAAAGGCCTCAGAAAGATCCTGACAAAAATCAAAAAAGAAAATATCGCCGGTATCAGTTTTTCCGGCCAGATGCATGGTCTGGTAGCGCTGGATAAGGATCACCAGGTGATCCGTCCGGCCTTCCTCTGGTGCGACCAGCGCTCAGAAGACCAGTGCCTTAAGCTGACAGAGCAGGCGGGCGGTCTGGAACAGCTGCTGACCTTCACTAATAACCGGATGCTGTCAGGCTATACCGGCGGAAAGATCCTGTGGCTTCGGGAAGAGGAACCGGAAAACTTTGCCCGGATGAAGGTTTTTGTGTGCCCGAAGGATTATGTGCGTTTCCGGCTGTGTGATGAGGTGGGCATGGATGTGTCGGAAGCATCCGGCACCGGTTTTTTTGATACAAAGCACCGGGTCTGGAGTGATGAACTGATCCGGATCGCCGGCCTGGATAAAGCTATTTTCCCGGAAGCCTGTGAATCCATCGAACAGGCGGGCCATGTATCTGCTGAAGCTTCAGAAGAAACGGGCCTTCCTGCGGGGATCCCGGTGTTTTTCGGAGGCGGCGATGCGGTCATCCAGACTACGGGTACAGGGCTGGTGCGGCCGGGGACCATCGGGGTGGTCATCGGTACAGCCGGCAATGTTTCTATGGGGCTGGACCGGTTTTATCCTAATCCCAACGGTGACCTGCAGATGTTCTGTAATAATGAGCCGGGACTCTGGCATGCCTTCGGCTGCCCGCTGACCTCCGGCGGCGCCTACCGCTGGTACCGGGACGAGTTATGCCAGCATCTAAAGGAAAAAGCCGCATTGACAGCAGAAAATGTCTATGATCTTATGGGGCTGGAGGCAGAGCAGTCGGTGCCGGGTTCCCACGGAGTGGTGTTTACGCCATATCTTACCGGCGAGCGGTGCCCTTATCCGGATGCCCACGCCAGGGCTTCTTTCTACGGCCTGTCATTGACCAGTACCCGGGCGGATATCACCCGGTCTGTCATGGAAGGGGTGACCTATTCCCTGAAGCAGATCGTGGACATCATGACATCCTTTACCCCCTGTGATAAGGTGGTCACTTCCGGCGGTGGTTCTGCTTCCGCTTTGTGGCGGCAGATGCAGGCCGATGTTTTCGATATGCCCGTTTATACCATGTCGGGAGCCTCCGAGGGCGGCGCCTTCGGCGCCTGTATGGCAGCCGGTGTGGGTGCCGGGATCTGGAAAAACCTGGAGGAAGCCTGCCGGCTGGTGAAGGTGGAAACAGAAACATGGCCCATCAAAGAAAACCAGGCGGCCTATCGGGACGCCTTTGAGATCTATTCAAAGATCTATCCGGCCTTAAAACCGGTATATGACTTAAGCGCTTCAAAAGGATATTGACCGTTAAGAGGATGTTTTAACGGTTTGCATAAAGAAAAAGATGACCCCGCGAAAGAGACGGGACACGATGAAGGAGGATAATATGGGATTTTCTGAACTTTCTGTAGAAGAATTAGTGAGACCGGGCGGCTTTGCCTGCAGCTGCGGAAGAACGCACAAATGTGAGCTGAAATTCCTGAAGATAGGCCGGGGAGCGGCACAGGAAACACCGGCCATGCTGGCTGCGGTGGGGAGTAAAAAGCCCTTTATCGTCTGTGACCAGAATACCTGGGAAGCTGCCGGGAAACAGGTGGCCGGGATCCTGGATAAGGAAGGAATTCCTTATGTGGTCTACCAGGTGCCGGGGGTCCATCCGAAGCCATCAGAGTGGGAAGTGGGCAGTGTACTCATGCATTTTGACCCCTCCTGCGACCTTTTCCTGGCGGTGGGCAGTGGTGTTATGAACGACATCTGTAAAGTGCTTTCCCATGCCACCGGCATTCCCAACGCTGTAGTGGGGACCGCGCCGTCCATGGACGGTTATGCTTCTGATTCTTCCTCCATGGAAGTGAATAAGGTGAAGACTTCCCTTTATAATCACGCACCCCGGGGAATCCTGCTGGATACAGAGATCCTGGCAAAGGCGCCGGAACGTATGCTGCAGGCCGGGTTCGGCGATATGGCGGCGAAATATATAGCTCTTTGTGAATGGCGCATTTCCCACATCGTCACCGGAGAATATTACTGTGAAGAGATCGCAGCGCTCATGAGGCGGGCGTTAAAACGCATCGTAGCCTCTGTTGACGGGATCATGTCCCGTGATCCTGACGCCATCGGCGCCGTGGCGGAAGGCCTGGTGCTGGCGGGTATAGCCATGGCTTATGCGGAGATCTCACGGCCGGCCTCCGGTCTGGAACATTACTTCTCCCACATGTGGGAGATGATGGCGTTAGAGCGGGATCAGCCCTATGATCTTCACGGGATCCAGGTGGGCGTCGGCACGATCCTGACGCTGAAACTTTATGAGTACATCCGGAAGCTGACGCCGGATCGGGAAAAGGCAGAAGCGCATATTAAGCAGTTCGATCCGGAAGTCTGGACGGAAGAGGTGAACAGGATCTTTGGAAAAACAGCCGATGAAGTGCTGAAGATCGAAGCCTCCGCCCATAAAAACGATCCGGAAGGTGCGATGAAGCGGCTGGATAATATCGTTACCCACTGGGATGAGATCGTAAAGATCATGGAAGAAGAGCTTCCGGACTATGAGACCCTGAAGGGACAGATGTTGAAGATCGGGGAACCCATAAAGCCCTCAGAACTGAACATTTCTCTTCAGGATACCCTGGATGCCTTCACCGGTTCCCGGGAGATCCGCAATAAATATCTGACATCGTCCTTCCTGTGGGATCTGGGCGTGATGGATGAATTCAGGGAGATCCTGAAAAAGGAAGTGGAAGAAGATACGCTGTAAAAATGTGACTGAAAGAGGGTCATAGGCATGAATAGGAAGAAATTTTATCTGGCCCTGGTGATCTTTTCGCTGACGGGCCAGGTGGCCTGGGTGGTGGAGAACATGTATTTCAACGTGTTCATCTACAAGATGTTTAATGCTTCCGCGGCCAATATATCGCTGATGGTGCAGGCCAGTGCCATTACGGCAGCTCTTACTACCATCTTTATGGGGGCTCTTTCCGACAGACTGCAGAAGCGGAAGATCTTCATGTGTCTGGGCTACATTGCCTGGGGCATCTCGATCCTGATGTTTGCCCTGGTGAGGCTGGACCTGATATCTTCCACCTTTGCCGCGGCCTCAAATGCGGCGGCGCTGGCGGTGACTATCGTCATCATCCTGGACTGTGTCATGACTTTCTTCGGCTCCACCGCCAATGACGCGGCCTATAATGCCTGGCTGACGGACCGGACGGATGAGACGAACCGGGGAAGGGCAGAGGGGATCAATTCCATGATGCCGCTCATCGCTATCCTGGTGGTGTTCGGCGGTTTCCTGGGCTTTGACCTGAACCAGGCAAAAAGCTGGACAGCCATCTATCTCATCATCGGCGGTGTGGTTCTGGTAATAGGTATCCTGGGCTTTTTCCTCATTGAAGAAGCACCGGCACAAAGAAAAGATGACCTGAGTTATTCAGAGACCATCCTGTACGGGTTTAAACCGTCTGTGATCAAGCAGAATAAGAAGCTGTACCTCACCATGCTGGGCTTCATCATCTTCAACATTTCCATCCAGATCTTCATGCCGTATCTGATCATTTATTACGAGCAGACCCTGAAGATGAGTGATTATGTGCTGATCATGGCCCCGGCCATCATCCTGGCGGCCGTGGTGACAGCGCTCTATGGCCGGGTGATCGACAGGATCGGGTTTGAAAGAAGCCTGGTGCCGGCGCTTTTTATGCTGGCTTTGGGCTATGTGCTTTTGTTCCTGTTCCCCGGCATCATCCGGGTGGAAGGACTGGCCATGAAGATCCCGGTCTTCATAGGTTCCCTCTTTATGATGAGCGGGTATCTCACCGGCATGGCGGTCTTCGGCACCGGTATAAGAAATGAAACACCGGACCAGATGGCAGGCCGTTTTCAGGGTCTTCGTATCATTTCCCAGGTACTGATCCCGGGCGTGGTCGGGCCGGCTATCGGTGCGGCTGTCTTAAAAAACGCAGAAATGATCACCAACAGCGACGGCACCCTGTCGTTTTTGCCTAATCATCAGATCTTTTTGTGGGCGCTGATCGCGGAGGCCGTCCTGGCGGCAGCCTTTATCGGGGTGATGATACATCGGCAGAGGCCGCAGGCAGAAGGGAAATAAGATTTCCGGAAGAATGTTTTGAAATTATATGCACAAACCGGAAAGCCTGTGGTATAATCAATAACAGCAGAAAAGAAAAGCCGGATAGTTTACTTTCAGGCTTTTCCTTAAAGAAACTTATGAGACCACAGCAAACAAAAAGGAGCAGAAGTTTATGAGAAAAATCTACAACACCCTTTACAACTTCATGGCCACAGGTCTTCCCTTTGAAGGCCAGGCGAAACTCTCTAAGGAACTGGGCTTTGACGGCCTGGAAGCCTTTGCTGAATTCACCGATGAGACATTGGAGATCTTCAAAAAGTATGATCTGGAAGCTATGGAAGCCCGTGCCCAGTATGATGACAACGGCGACTTCAAGCATATCGAGAACATGCAGAAGATCGGCATCAAGTACATCTCCGGCGCAGAAGGCTATTATGATCATGACACAGCCATGAAGGCTGCCGAGCAGCTGAATGAGCTGGGCAAGAAGGGCCAGCCCTATGGATTCATCGCTGATTCCCACAACCACACCGGCGAGTTCTCCTTCGACGAAGTCGATGGCTGCTACTGCTGGGAGACCGTGGCGAAGAATACAGATCCTGACCTGGTATGCTTCAAACTGGATATCGGCTGGTCCACCATTGCCGGCGTAGATTCCAACTACCTGATGAAGAAATATCCTGGCCGTGTACAGCTGATCCACATCAAACCCGCTACCGCCATAGGTAATCCGGAGACCATGAATGCCGGAAAACAGCGGTTTGAGCGTCCTGCCGGCGGCAGACGTCCGGATCCGAATGATCCTGCCATGAAGGAAATGATGAAACAGATGAATGCCAGGATGGTAGCCTTCCAGGGCCCCATGGCTGATTTTGTCCGCGACCTGAAGGAGATCCTGGATACAGCGGAAGCCTGCGGCGCGAAGAGCTTCATCATCGAGCGTGACGGCTACTATCTGGAAGACCGGGTAGAAGTGATCCGTCAGGACCTTGAGACCGTTCGTAAAGTCTGGGCAGACCTGGGCTGATCACGGAAATATTGCCCTGCTGAAGAAAAAAAACTGAGACAGACCATCGGAAGGAAACAGACCGGTGGTCTGTTTTTTTACTGTAGCCGGCGGATCAGCTGTCTCATGAGGACAGAAATTGAAAAAAGGAAGCCGGGGTTTGTTATTGACGGGATGCAAAGCAGCAGATATAATTGTATGAAAGATGGCATAAAAGAACAGAGGAAACAGTTCCATAGTTCCTTTTCTGATGTGCCTTTAAGGTAAGTGATTGCCGAGAACAAGTCGGAAGCAGGTGTATAACTATGGAAATGACAGCAGCGGATAAGAAAGCATTTGATCAGGAACTGATGGCCCTGGCTATTCCTCTGGCACTGCAGGGACTGTTAAGTGCTTTAGTGGGGGCTTCGGATGCCCTCATGCTGGGCCGGCTGACCCAGGAGGCTATTGCGGCAGTTTCCCTGGCGAACCAGATCTCTTTTATCATGTCGCTATTTAACGGGTCTGCCGTAGGTGCTGCCGGTGTTCTGGTGGCGCAGTACTGGGGAAAGCAGGATTATAAAAACGCTAAACGGTTTGCCGGCATGGCTGTCCGTTATTCTGCGGGCATCTCCCTGGTGTTTTTCCTGACAGCGTGCTTTATGCCCCGGGCGATCATGTCGTTTTTCACGCCTGAAGCAGAACTTATCCGCATAGGTGCCGAATATTTAAGAGTCGTCAGTTTTTCTTATCTTTTCATGGGTATATCACAGAGTTATCTCATGATGATGAGAGTCTCCGGACATGTAGCCATGACGGTGAAGATCTCCGCGGTAACGGTCATCGTGGATATGATCGCGGATCTTTTCCTGATCTATGGCATAGGCCCGGTACCGGCCCTCGGAGCCGTGGGAACTGCCTATTCTACCATCGTGGTAGAGCTCATTGCCCTGGTCTGGTGCATTCTCTGGACCCGCCGGCGGGAAGAACTCCATCTGGACAGGGAGAGTCTTACTTATTTTTCGAAAAATTATGAAAAAGATATCTGGAAGATCATTCCCGGTATGCTGGCCAGCGCCCTTTGCTGGGGCTTAAGCATTACCGCTCATTCCCATATCATGGGACATATGGGGACCGATGCGGCGGCCGCTTATTCTGTAACTGCGGTGGCACAGGCCCTGATCCAATGCGTCAGCCAGGCTTTGGGCACCGGCTCCGGCATCATGATCGGCCATCTGCTGGGCGCCAATGAACTGGAAAAGGCTAAGGCTTATGAAAAGCGTTTCTGGAAGGTCTGCTATCTGAACGGGGCCATCAATGTGGTCCTGACAGCTATTATCGGCGTGCTGGTCTACGTGTTCTACAACCTGGAGCCCCAGGCAAAGAGCTATCTGGTGAAGATGCTGATCTTTATGGCTTTTTATATGATCGCCTACTGCTTCAATACCATTTATACCGTAGGAATCTTCCCTGCGGGCGGAGACAGCCGCTATGATGCGATCAGCGTCATTTTTGCCACCTGGTGCTTTGCCATCCCGCTGGCTTACCTGGGCTGTTTTGTTTTCCACTGGCCGGTCATGGTGGTATTCGTAGTCATGTGCCTGGACGAGATCGTGAAAGTCCCCTTCATTCCCTGGAGGAACAGTAAATATATCTGGCTTAAAAATCTGACCAGAGATGAAGGCTGACCCAGTCCTGATGGTTTTTGGCGCGGATCTATATCCGCTTTTTGTATCAGGTAATGACAGAAAGCAGATCACTGTTTAGGTTTCTTAAGGTTGTGTCTGAAGACTGTTTTCCCGCTTTTTTGTAAAGTCGGGGTCAGCCGTCGGCAGACACTCTAATCATATGATGCAGAGTAATCACACAAGGAGGTAGAGAAGATGAGTACGATGCGTTTTAATTACCGCAGCCAGATCCTGGGCTATTATCTGGATATCACTGTCGTATTGCCCACAGATAAGTTAAGTTATGTAGGTCCGGAAGAGCAGCTTAAGCTGAATCCCAGGCTGAATCAGAGCATGGTGAGGCCGCAGTATAAGCCCGGCATGAAGTTCCAGACCGTTTACTTCATGCATGGCGGCGGCGATGAGGACAGCCTGGTGGCCCGTTATACGAATGTAGAGCGTTATGCCCAGGATAACTGCGTCATGGTGGTCATCCCGAACGTGGTCCACAGCTTTGGCGCCCATGCCCTTTACGGCCGCGATTACTCCGCTTTTGTCACCGAGGAACTGCCGGTGGTGATCCAGGCTCTCTTCCCCTCCAGCCCGAAGCGGGAAGATAACTTTATTATGGGCTATGCCATGGGTGGAAATGCCGCCCTGGGCAATGCTTTCATGAAACCTGAAAACTACGCGATGTGTGTGGACATTTCCGGCGGTATCGGCTATACCCTGGATACGGACAGGATGGTCAAGGATCTGTCCCAGCCCCATCATCTGCCGGAATATAACGCCTGCTTCGGCCCGGCGGAGACCTTCCCGGGCTCTGTGAACGACATAGGCGCCATCGCGGAAAAACTGGTGAAAGAAGGCGTGGAACTGCCGTTCTTCACCGTGATCTGCGGCAGCAAGGAATTCATCCGTCAGAGAGTAGAAGGCGATGTACGCCGCCTGGAAGAGCTGGGAATCCCTCACAAATACATTATTGCCGAGGGTTATGATCATAACTTTGATATGTGGGAAGATTGGACCAGGAAGACCCTGGACGAGAT
>CACZSO010000175.1 GCA_902783795.1 uncultured Eubacteriales bacterium | reverse complement strand
GTTCGCCACGTCAGAGACCTCCGCCCGGGTGGGCCGGGGATTCGAGATCATGGACTCCAGCATCTCCGTAGCGGTGATGACCCGTTTTCCCAGCATGCGGCACTTGCCGATCATATATTTCTGAATAGCCGGAAGCTCCATAATAGGGATCTCCACACCCAGATCGCCCCGGGCTACCATAATGCCGTCTGCGATCTCGCAGATCTCACTGATGTTTTCCACGCCGGACCGGTTCTCGATCTTCGCGATAATGTCTATATTTTCGCCTCCGTTTTCGTTCAAAAACGTCCGGATGGCTTTCATATCCTCTTTATTCGACACAAAAGAAGCGGCCACAAAGTCCACATCGTTATCTATACCGAATAAAAGGTCAGACTTATCTGCTTCGCTTAAAAAATCCCCCTTCATGACATGGTTCGGGAAATTCATGCTCTTGCGGTCTGACAGCGTGCCCCCCGCCAATGTATCGCAGATGATGTCATTTCCTGAGATCTGGCGCACCTCAAAGATCAGCAGGCCATTATTCACCAGGATCCGGTCCCCGGGGTTCACTTCCTGGGGCAGGTTTTTGTAACTGACAGACACCCGCGTTTCATCGCCTTCCACCTCATCCGATGTAAAGATGAAAGTACTGCCTTCCGGGATCTCCGCCTTATGATCCTTAAATATGCCGATGCGGTATTCAGGCCCTTTTGTGTCCAGCATGATGGCGATAGGCAGGTTCAGCCGTTCCCGTACAGCTTTGATCCGCTCTATCTTTGCTTTGTGCTCCTCATGTGTGCCATGGGAAAAGTTCAGCCGGGCTACATTCATGCCCGCTTTCATCAGACCTTCCAGCACCTCTTCTGTCTCGCTGGCCGGACCAATGGTGCAGATGATCTTTGTCTTTCTCATACCGGTATTCCCCCTCACTATTATTCTATTTTCCAGACCACTGTCACAGTGTCTTCTACTTTAATATCTTCCGGTTCTATATCCAGGTCCAGGCTGTCCTCCATGACCGCCCCATAGGCCATTTTCGCTTCTGCGATCCGGTTCACAGGCCGCACCACAAAGGAGGTATCTCCGAAGCTGTAGTCGATGCTCAGGATCTCTTTTAAAGCGACATAAGCTGCTTCAGCAATGATCTCCGCTTTTTTACGGGCATCCTGCACCGCCTTCTTCAGCAACTCCTGCTTGGCCGCTTCCGTATCCTTGACAGTGTATTCTATGTGGAATTCGGGCTTTCCGGAAAGCTGTGAGACTGCGGTCAATACATCGCCCAGAATATCTCTTTCCCGACTGAATTCCACTTTCATGGCGTGTACGGCCCGGTAGCCGATGAACCGCTGTTTCCAGGCATTGTCCTCCGGATCCTGATAGCCCTCGTATTCGGTATCCACCCTGAAGGACAATGTTTTCAGCTCGGATCCTTCAAATCCCAGCTTTTCAAAGGCTTCCCGCACTTCCTGGGAATGGGCTGCCGTATGCCGGATGACAGCTTCGTATTCCATATCCTTATCGATCAGCTCTATGGAGAGCCGCACCGTATCCGCTTTCAATGACAGCTTCCCTGTCCCGGTCACTCTGATGGTCCTTTTCAATGCTTATCCCTCCTTATCTTTCATGCTTTATAAGCTGAATCGAGGAAAGCATATCGGCAAAAAGCTGTAATCCTTCCTCGCGGTTTTCCGTTCTTCCGTAAAAATGGAAATAATAGAAATAACCTCCATTCTTCATCACGTAGGACTGCCCGGTCATGGCCACATCCTGCACATGATAGCTGAAGCCAAACCCCAATGTTTCCGCACCATTGATGAAAACCTGCGGTGCTTCCTCTGTCCGGATTTGAAATGCCCGCATGGATCCTGTGACCCGGGTCTTCATGGCATTTCTGATGTCCTTTGTTTTCAGGAACTTATACATGAGTTTTCCCACTTTCTTCCAGCCCACAGAAACTATCCTGTGGTTATCCGGATCAGAAAGGCAGAAACCCGGCCCCTGTTCCAGCATTTGAAGCTTTGCCCGCTCCTCCTCACTCATAACAAAAAAGCTCTCCGGATAAGAGAGCTGAAATGTATCGTTTATAATAATATCCTTCATAATCATTTCATCTCCTGAAATATCATAACAGGGAAGCAGGTAAAGCCAGAAGATCCTCCCTGTTTTCTGAGATGATCATACCATAAGATAGAGTCCGGGTCAAAAGGAATTTATCAGAAAAAACTCTCTGGCCGCAGTCCCCTTTGAGACTCCCCTTGTCACGGCTCCCCGCATTCTTTTTCCCGTCATCAGGCTTGCCTTTAGGAAGCCTCAGGAGCGGTGCCGGGCCGTTTTCTATAGGTGATTCTTATAAACCTGCCGCTTCCTCAGGGAAGGACAATCGCTGTACCACTTGTTTTGCTTTCTTATCCTGGCATTTTTCAACGATGCTAAGATCCTCTGGGTTCAGAAGGCCCCCAG
>CACZSO010000174.1 GCA_902783795.1 uncultured Eubacteriales bacterium | reverse complement strand
CTTGCTTCACCTTTTTACTGCACTGCAGTGATTTTGTATTGACTCTGCTGTTTTGGAGAAGTATAATTATTTAGTACACATTTTGATATCCAACGAAGAAGAAACGGAGGAAAAGACATTGGCCGTTAGTGACAAACAGGCGCAGGCCAGAGAGGCCCGCCGGGATCTGATGCTGAATGAGAAGATGTTCAAGGTCATCCCAAAGGTGGCCATACCCATGATCGTCGCCTCGCTCATCGATTCCATTTACAACCTTGTAGACACCCTGTTCGTGAGCCAGCTGGGTGTAAACGCAACAGCCGCAGTGGCGGTAAATGACTCACTGATGCACATCTTAAGAGCTGTCTCCATGGGTTTTGCCATGGGTGCTTCCAGCTACATCTCCAGACTGTTAGGCGCTAAAGAAGATGAAAAAGCCTCCCGGGTTGGTTCCAGTACCCTCTACATAGGCATTATATTTTCTTTATGCTTCGGCCTGATCTGCCTGTGTTTCCGCTCAGGCATCGTGGATCTTTTAGGCGTTACAAAAGAAGCTAAGCAGTATTCCATGGATTATTCTTTCTGGATCTTGTTAGCCGCGCCGTTTACGACTGCCGAGCTTATCCAGAACCAGCTGCTTCGTTCTGAAGGCAGCACCACCTTTGCCATGATCGGCATGGTCTCCGGCTGTATCCTGAACATCGGCCTGGACCCCTTATTCATCAATGTATTCAACTGGGGCGTCGCCGGTGCGGCCGGTGCCACTGCCTTAAGTAAAGTCGTCAGTGCCTGCGTGCTGGCCTACCCCTTTATTAAAAAACACACCATGCTTGACATTGGTCTGCATAACTTCAAGCCGGATAAGGAAGGCGCCATGGAAGTGGCCCGGATGGGCGTTCCTGCTTTCCTCAGGATGAGCCTGATGAGCCTGGGCGGCATCATTACGAACAATGTAGCGAAGCAGTTCGGTTCCGCGGTTCTGGCCGGCATCTCTGTCGCGAATAAGCTGTACCGCCTGGTGGCTTCCGCCATCATGGGCTTCTCACAGGGCTTCGGTCCGGTGGCCGGCTTCTGTTTCGGTGCAAAGAAGTATAAACGCGTGAAAGAAGCTTATTTCACCACCATTATCATCGGGGTCATCGCCGGTGCCATCCTGGGAACTGCCATGTTCATCTTCTCCCGGAACCTCATCGGCTGGTTTAACTCGGAAGCCAATGAGACCATGTATCGGATCGGCTCTTTAAAGATCCGCGCCCTATGCCTGGTGCTGATGCCACATGAGATCGTCATGATCACCTCGAACCTGTATCAAGCTCTGGGCCGCCCGGTGGGTAATCTGGTCTTAAGTATGTCCCGGCAATTGATCTTCCTGATCCCGCTGGTCCTGATCCTTCCGGTGATCTTCCCCAGTCTGGGACTTCCCGCAGAATACGGTCTGGCCGTAGCTCAGGCAGCTTCCGATGGACTCTCCTGTCTATGCCTGGCATTGCCGTTGGCCATCGTTATGCTGAGGAAACTCAATCTGCCGGATGGAGCTCCAGCCCCCTTCGTGTCAAAGAAAAAGGTAAAAGCCTAAATAGTTTTTATAAGAAAAAGAGATCATCCCGTAACCGCGGGGTGATCTCTTTTTTATTGCAGATAATTCTTGTATCGATATTCTTGATCATAAGCACTGTAGTTTAGACATTCACACAGGCTGGCCTGGTTTAATAGGCGCTGTAGTCTAGACTTTCACACAGGCTGACTGTCCTGGTTTATACTAAAGTCAATGTTTCAAAGTTTCAGTACCCTAATCATTACCGCGAAAGCTCCTACAGGTATACCAAATCCTGCCATTCTTTATTATAATACCCTAGATCAATGCTTCAAAACCCGTTTTGTGGATACCAGGATCTGCTTCCCCATAATTTAGTATCCTTTCACAGAGCCTAAACTTCTGGTTGATGGATACTATATCCATGATTTTGACGTATTAGTATCCACTTTCATAAAAGTATGATCTACCTTGTGGGAACTAAACTTCAATGAACGAGTTTTCAGTACACCTGTTTCAGCGCATCAGAGGTTGTCTGCGGGCACTAGATCATGCTTTTCGATTATTTAGTATCCTTTTCTAGAAACTCAGCTTCTGATCAGTGGGTACTAAATCCAGAAATCTTAAATATCAGTATCCCTCTTCATTAAATCATACTGATTTGCGGGATACCAGACTTCATATAATGTTCTTTAGTATCCCTGTCGATGGATGCAAACACCTGCTCGCCGACAGAAATTCTCTGACAGCTGAAATCTGCAGCAAATAAAACACGCTTGCTTCTAATCTGTCCAAAAGAATCTCCGCCTGTCAGAAAAAAGCTTCTGAAAACAGGCGGAGGTCCTTTGTTTTGAAGACATCCATTTCCGTTCATTTCGCCGGCCGAAGTGACACAGGGCTTTAAATGAAAAAAGCGGGAGCTTTCTGATACTGCCTGAAAGCCCCCGCTTCTTTTGAATGATTTTTATTTTTTCTCTGAATAATGATGAGCTTCTTCCAGCATCATATCTTTCACTTTCATGAGGCGGATCTGTGTACTTCTTTCGTTCTCATCCAGCTTCATGGTGATATACTTGATGTTTGCCTGAGTTTCCGGGATGATGACGTGCTCCAGCGCGTTTACGCGGCGGCGGGTCTTCTCGATCTCGGATGCCATGAGCTGGCAGGATTTTTCCAGTTCAGCCAGTTTCAGCATATCCGGTAATGTATCGGAAAGGGATTTCACAGCCGCATCCATATCGCCGGAGGTATAAGCAAAACCATAGGAGTAGATATCGTTCGCATCCGCAGTCTTCGTCTTATACTCGTAGACCGGGATATCCACGCTCATGACATTGCGGGTCTCTGCCTTCAGCATAACTTCCTGTTTGGGCGTCATCAGCGCTTCCTCCAGGATCTCGGAAGACATACCGGCCCGGGCCACCACGAAATTCACGTTGGCCTTTCTTATGCCCTCTTCCACACGGCGTCTTACTTCCATGTTCTCCCTGACCATATCCATGAACTGACGCATCAGCTCATCTCTCTT
>CACZSO010000173.1 GCA_902783795.1 uncultured Eubacteriales bacterium | reverse complement strand
GTACGGGACGGGCCGCGGCTACTCTACATTATTCTTTGAGGATGCTGGCGGTAGGCCTGGCAAGCCCTTTGGCTGCCCGTCTGATAGATAAAAAGATAAGTATTAAGAAGACTATTCCGGCAGGACTGGTGATCTTCCTGGCCTGCAGCCTGATCATTGCCCGGTCCCGGTCGGTGATCCTGGTGGACATTCTGGCAGTGATAGCCGGCTTTTCTTATGCGTTTTTCTGCCATATGATCATTACCATTATCCTGGGAAACTGGTTCCATAAGAATCTGGGAACTTTTTCAGGGATCGTGATCTCATTCTCCGGGATAGGGGCGGCCATCGCATCGCCTATCGTGACAAAGATGCTGGCTTCCCTGGGCTATCAGACTACCTACAGCCTGTATGCTCTGGCGACCGTCCTCATGGTGGTGCCCATTCTGTTCTGCCACTTTACTCCGGAAGAAGCGGGGCTGAAGCCTTATGGCGAAGGCCAGACCGATGTTCAGGCAAAGAAGGTAGAAACGAAGTATCTGGATATGCCTTACAGACTCATGTCGGGCATAGCCTTTGCTATCTATGGCATTACAGTGCTTTCAGTAGGTCTGACCACCTTTAACTCCCACATGCCGGCCTTGGCCCAGTCCCGGGAATTTACCGCGGATATCGGGGCACTGCTTCTTTCAGCTTCCATGATCGGCAACCTGGTGTTTAAACTGGTACTGGGAGTCATCATGGACCGGTTGGGCGTTATCAAAGGATTTCTGATCGTACTGGTCATAACATTGGCGGGTTTGGTCATGATCTTTTTCGTGAAAGGGGCGGTGGCTCCTCTGATCATCGGAGGATTCCTGTATGGCACGGTCTTCTCCCTGGGAGCTTTAGGCATGTCGCTTTTGACCCGGTATATTTACGGAAATGAGCAGTATAATCAGGTCTATGCCTTGGTAAATCTGATGACGAATATCAGCACCTCTGTTTTCGTACTTCTGATCGGAGCATTATATGATGCGACTCAGGCTTACACGGTGCCGCTGATCATGGGGATCTGCATGGTGCTTCTTTGCATGGCACTGATAGGATTTTTGACAGCCAAGGTAAAACAGGCCAGAAAAACGGCTTAAATTAAGAAAAAAGAGCAGGCCGCCTGTGATATGTACCCTCTTTACTGGACAATAACCAGTAAGGAGGGTACATTTCACTGAGGGACCTGCTCTTTTTATGTGACTTATTTATCCTCAAAGATCCGGTCATCCCGGTAGCAGATGTGGGCCATCCGGTACCTCATGACTTTGATATGAGGGATGCTGCGGAACCGTTCTCCGCCGTTCTTCCGGGGCACATACGGATCGCCGGGAACACCGCTTAAGATCATCTCATCACATTTCAGAAAATCATCGATGGAAGATTTGTCTATAGGCGCGCCGTGATGGCCGGGGCAGATGATGTCGTACTCATCATAGCGGGCTTTCAGCTTCTGCATGTTTTTGTAGTGGGTCTCGATGGTCTGGCCGGGAACTTTTTCCGGAGTGGTGGAACCTATATTGATCCAGCCTGTCTCCAGCTCATCGCCGGTAAAGAGAATGCGGCGGTCTTTATCCAGAATGGCCACGGATCCTAAGTCGTGGGCACCGATCTCGATAAACTCCAGCCGCCGGTTTCCCAGGTCTATGACATCCCCTTCTTTAATGATATCGATGGGATAATCCAGGATGTAGCCATCTGCATTGCCGCCAAAAGGATGGGTGGCGCCGTAGACAGAGTTTTTATGCATCCAGGCATGACCGAACCAGCCATTGCCGCCAGTGTGGTCAAAGTGAGAATGGGTAGCAATGGCGCCGATGATAGGTTTATCCGTCAGCTTCAGCTCCAGAATGTACTCTTTCAGGTTCAGATGCCGGATCATGCCGGTATCGATGATGACCGCACTCTCGTCGCCGGATAAAAGATAGCAGTCACTGGAAAAAGGCTCTAAAAGCTTAGTCGTGAGCATCCAGGTATCCGGGGCGATCAGCCGGAATTCAATATTGTCTTCACAGATCTCATACTGTAATGCATCAAATGCCATAAGTAAAACCTCCTGATTCTTTTGCCTACAATGTACAACAGAGAAGAGAAAAATGCAAGAGGCGATAAAATCCTGTGATTTAGCGGTTTTCAAAACCATAAAACTATGATAGAATACTCTTGCTGTCCTTGAAATAACAGGGATCATGGTAAAAAAGCCAGCACTGTTCTTAAGCGAGCCGCAGCGCTGGATCAGAATAACAAAAATAAAAGGAAGAGTCATATGTTTTTCAGAGTTGATGAGAAGATCTTTGAGAAGACCCCGGAGCTGATGATCGGCCTGGTGGTAGCTGAGCACATTGATAATACGGGGGAAAATGAGGCTGTCGTAAAGCTGCTTACGGATGAAGTAAAGAAGAAGCAGGCTGAGCTTCAGGATACACCGGTGAAGACATTGCCGGACCTTCAGCTGTATCATGATGAGATGAAGGCCCTGGGCATTAACCCCAACCGTTATCCGGCGTCCATCGAAGCCCTTCTGGCCCGGGTGGTCAGGCAGGGTGAGTTGCCGGTGCTGACGGATGCGGTAAATGCCGGGAATTATATTTCCGTGAAATATCATATGCCCGTGGGTGCTCATGATATCGACTCTCTTACCGGTGACCTGGAAGTGCGTCCGGCAAATGAGGCGGATGTTCAGAATCCGGAAAATGACCTGGACGGCGATGTGGTCGCTGACGGGGAGTGTGTCTATATTTCCGGCAATACAGTCCGTACCCGCCGGTATATCTGGCGCCAGACAGAGGCCGGCAGACTGGGAAAAGACGCGAAAAACATCGTCTTCCCCATCGATGGCAGCGTGCAGAATGAAGAGAAACTGACGGAAGCTCTGGATGAACTGGCAGCCCTGGTGGAAGAAGAACTGGGTGCTGAGACCCGTATCATCATCATCGATAAGGATCATCCCGAAGCTAATATAGGCGAGCTTTCCGAGGAAGAACGGGTCATTGAAGATACCATTAAAGTCATGCTGAAGGGTGTGGCACAGCATACGGCCATCGCCGATATCCGGACGAAGCTGGAGCATGCGGCGAAGGAGAACCGGCCGCTGAACATTAAGCTGGGCCTGGATCCGTCAGCGCCGGATATCCATCTGGGCCATTCAGTGGTGCTGCGGAAGATCCGCCAGCTGCAGGATCTGGGACATCGGGCTACCATCATCATCGGCGACTTCACCGGCATGATCGGTGATCCCACCGGCAAATCCGCTACCCGGAAGCAGCTCTCCCGGGAGCAGGTGGAAGAGAATGCCCGCACTTATTTAGAGCAGATCTTCAAGATCGTGGACGAGTCAAAGACCACCACCTTCTATAATTCCGAGTGGCTGTCGAAGATGACTTTTGCGGATGTGATCGAGCTGGCTGCGAAATGTACCGTGGCGCGGATGCTGGAGCGGGATGATTTCAAGAACCGCTATGAGAATCACCTGCCTCTTTCTGTGCATGAATTCTTCTACCCCCTGATGCAGGCCTATGACTCTGTGGCCATCAAGGCAGACATCGAGCTGGGTGGCACGGACCAGACCTTTAATATCCTGATGGGCCGGAATATCCAGCGCGATTTCGGACAGGAGCCGCAGCTGACCTTGTTCATGCCGCTTCTGGAAGGCCTGGACGGTGTGCAGAAAATGTCCAAATCCCTGGGCAACTACATCGGCATCAGCGAGCCTCCGGCGGTCATGTACGAGAAATGCATGAAGATCCCGGATAATATGATCATTAAATATTACAACCTCTGTACGGATGTGCATCCGGATGAAGTGGCGGCTATTGAAAAGCGGCTGGAGAACGGAGAAAATCCGAGGGATGTGAAGATGGAACTGGCTTCCGAGATCGTGGCCCTTTACCATGGTAAAGAAGAAGCTGAGAAGGCCCGGGAGCGTTTCGTCCAGGTCTTCCAGAAAGAGGAAGTACCGGACGATGTTCCGGAGATCCGCTTAAGTGCTGCAGATACGGCGCCCATGAGCGTCCAGGTGGCCACCGCTTTGGTAGAGGCCGGCGCCTATAAGGCAAAGAACGAGATCCGGCGGATCTTCGACCAGGGCGGTGCGAAGCTGAATGAAGAGAAGGTAGCGAATTATAACAGT
>CACZSO010000172.1 GCA_902783795.1 uncultured Eubacteriales bacterium | reverse complement strand
TCTCATCAAAACAGGGATGCCGGATGATATTGCCGGCAAAAAGCATCCGGGTCTGCACCCCATGGCTTTCCAGATACCGGACGATCTTTTCGCGGCTGATGCCTTCCCTGACAGTCAGAAGGAACCCGAACCAGGAAGGATCGCTGTTCTCTGTTTTTTCCGGCAGGATAAGGCTGGACTCCAGGTCTTTTATCTGTTCGTAAAAGAAATCAAAATTCTCCTTCCGCCGTTCGGTAAAATACGGAAGTTTTTTCAGCTGGGCGCACCCGATGGCCGCCTGCATATCCGTGGCCTTCAGGTTATAGCCGAAATGAGAATAGACATATTTATGGTCATATCCCTTCGGCAGCTCCCCATGCTGGCCGTCATAACGATGGCCGCAGACATTGTCCTGTCCTCCGGGGCAGACACAGTCACGGCCCCAGTCACGGTAGGAACGGACCAGTTTATGTAAAAGCGGGTCATTCGTATACACTGCCCCGCCCTCTCCGGTAGTCATATGATGGGCCGGATAAAAGCTGGAGGTGCCGATATGCCCGAAGGAGCCGGTAAAGCCTGTCTTCCCGTTTAAGGTATAGCTGCTGCCCAGGGCATCGCAGTTATCTTCGATCAGCCAGAGCCCATGCTTTTCGCAGAACTCGCTGACAGCCGCAAGATCAAAGGGATTTCCCAGGGTGTGGGCAATGAAGACTGCTTTCGTCTTTTCGCTCAGGGCCTCTTCCAGGGCCGTAATATCTATATTATAGGTGGGCAATGTCACGTCCAGAAGCACCGGGACCGCGCCGTACTGGATCACGGGGGCGATGGTGGTGGGGAAACTGCAGGCCACCGTAATGACCTCATCTCCTCTTTTGATCTGCCGTTCCTTAAGAAGCGGCGATGTCAGCGCCATAAAAGCCACCAGGTTAGCGGAGGAGCCGGAGTTCACGAAAGACACGAACCTGACACCTAAATATTCCCCCAGTTTCTTCTCAAATCCATCCGTGTACCGGCCGGCTGTCAGCCAGAAATCCAGAGAGGCATCCACCAGGTCCACCAGTTCTTCTTCATCAAAGACCCGGGAGGCATAGGGGATCCTGTCGCCTTCCTCATAGGGTTTTGGCTTTAAAAACTTCTGCTGATACGCAGCTGTCATTTTCAGGATCTCTTCACGGGCTTCTTTTTCCGACATATGCTCAAACATACGCATTTCCTCTGTTAAATACTCTCCTGCGCCTCGAAAAAGGCCCGTATCTGGGCTTCCACGCAGGCTTCTTTATTCTCGCTCTTCGCGTATTCCACGACCTTCTCTACCGCTGTTTTTGCGTCCCACACCGGCTTCCAGGAGAAGACCTGTTTTACTTTTGAATTATCCAACTGCAGGAAATTCGCCTCGTGAGGGCCATTGTCTGAAAGACTGACCCAGGACATGCCCTCCTGCCAGGCTTCAGTGAAATGATCCGCCAATGTCCCTGTCTCGATGCAGTCCCGCCTGTCGGGTCCCACATTATAGGAAGAAGCAAAGGACGGATCCTCATACTGAGCTTTCACGATCATCAGATACACACACAAGGGCTCCAGCACATGCTGGTAGGGCCGTACGGAATGGGGATTCCTGAGGACCACCGGCTGCCCGGCTTCTGCGGCTCTTACGCAGTCCGGAATGATCCGGTCCTTCGCATAATCCCCGCCGCCGATCACATTGCCGGCCCGGGCCGTGGATACCGGAATGTTCAGTTCACTTAAAAAAGACTGTCTGTAGGCATGGGTCACCAGCTCTGAACAGGATTTGGAATTCGAGTAAGGATCATAGCCATCCAGCCGGTCATCTTCCTTATATGCCTGCCCCGTCTCCTTATTTTCATAGACCTTATCCGTGGTGACATTAAGGACAGATCTGACGGAAGGGGTGAGCCGCACGCATTCCATCACATTCACGGTGCCCATGACATTAGTTTCATAGGTGGTCACCGGATCTTTATAGGATTCCCGGACGATGGGCTGGGCTGCCATATGGATGACGATCTCCGGCCGGAAATCATCAAAGACCTGTTTCAGGCTTTTAAGATCCCTTATATCCCCCTTTACTGACCGGTCTTTTAACTTATCTTTAAGGCCCAGTTCATCAAACAGGGAAGGATCCGTGGGGGGATCCAGCGCATAACCTGTCACCACAGCCCCCTGCATTAAGAGAAGCTTTGTAAGCCAGCTTCCCTTAAAACCTGTATGGCCTGTGATCAGGATCTTTTTATCTTTAAAAAAGGAAAGGTCCATGGTATCCTCCCGTGTAAATACTCATTTCTATGATATCACACATCACTGTCTGTGTCCATCATTCCCTCGATAAGTTCCCAGATCTCATCCCTGCCGGCTTTTGTGACGGAGGAGAAGGGGATCACCGGGTCTTCTTTTTTCAGCCCCAGGCTTTTTTTGATGAGACTCAGGTTTTTCGCCTGTTCATTCTTCGACAGCTTATCCTGTTTTGTCAGGATAATGACTGGCTGAAAGCCGCTGTCTATGATCCACTCATACATGAGCCGGTCATTCTTTGAGGGTTCATGGCGCATGTCGATGAGGAGAAAGACGGTCTTCAGCATGTTTGAGCTGTTCAGATACCGTTCGATCATCTTTCCCCACTGTTCCTGCGTCTTTTGCGACACTTTTGCATACCCGTAGCCGGGCAGGTCTACAAAATACAGGGCGTCATTGATATTATAAAAATTAATGGTCTGGGTCTTTCCGGGAGAGGCCGATGTCCTGGCCAGGGATTTCCGGTTTAACAGGGCATTGATCAGGGAAGATTTCCCCACATTCGATTTTCCTGCAAAGGCAAATTCCGGGCAGCTGTTTTCCGGCAGCCGGGAAGTGATCCCTATGACCGTCTCAAGTTCTGCTTTTTTTATGATCATAATCGTAAAAAGGCGCTGCTTAAAACAGCGCCTTATCCTTTATGCACTTTCATCTCTTAGCCGGACTCTTCTGGGCTTAACGATGGGTTTTCCGGTGCCCTGCACCGTTTCCTTCGTGATCTCCACAGAACCCGCCATTTCATCGGAAGGCAGTTCGAACATGATGTCCTGCATCACCTTCTCTAAAATAGCCCTTAAGCCTCTGGCGCCGGTCTTTCGTTCCTTCGCCTGCCGCGCCACTTCATGCAGCGCGTCTTCAGAGAAGGTCAGCTTGATCTCATCCATGTCGAAAAGTGCCTGGTACTGCTTCACCAATGCGTTCTTCGGCTCTGTCAGGATGCGGATCAGGGCATCTTCATCCAGAAGGTCCAATGTCACGGTCACCGGGACACGGCCCACCATTTCCGGAATGATGCCGAACTTGATCAGATCCTGGGGCTGCACATTATGCAGCAGCTCATTCAGGTCCTGGCTGTTCTTATCCACCACCGGCGCATTAAAACCGATGGAACCGGAATCCATACGGGACTGGATGATCTTCTCCAGACCATCAAAGGCACCGCCTACGATAAACAGGATGTTCGTGGTATTCAAGGGGATGCATTCCTGCTGCGGATGCTTTCTTCCTCC
>CACZSO010000171.1 GCA_902783795.1 uncultured Eubacteriales bacterium | reverse complement strand
CACGTTGATCCAGTTTTTCAACGGACTGATCAAACCCACCCTGGGCGATGTGTTCTTTGAGGGGCAGGATATCTTTGAAAAAGGTTATCCCTTAAAGACCCTGCGTCACAAAGTGGGTCTGGTCTTCCAGTATCCGGAGCACCAGCTTTTCGAGACGGATGTTTTTAAGGATATCTGTTTCGGACCTAAGAATATGGGGCTTCCGAAGGAAGAGATAGAAGCCAGAGCCCTGAGAGCCATGGAACTGGCAGGGCTGGATGAAAGCTATAAAGATAAATCCCCCTTTGAACTATCCGGCGGACAGAAACGGCGGGTAGCCATAGCCGGGATCCTGGCTATGGAGCCGGAATATCTGGTGCTGGATGAGCCTACGGCAGGCCTGGACCCGGAAGGCCGGGACGAGATCCTGGATCATGTAAAAAAACTGAACCGTGAGACCGGCATGGCAGTGATCCTGGTGTCTCATTCCATGGAGGACGTGGCCAGGTACGCAGACCGGCTCATCGTCATGAACCAGTCGAAACTGGTCTACGATGATACCACGAAAAATGTGTTCCGTCATTATAAAGAACTGGAAAGCATGGGGCTTTCTGCTCCCCAGGTGACTTACATAGCACACAGCCTCAGGGAGAAGGGGATGGATATCCCGGAAGATATCATGACAGTGGAGGAAGCGAAGCAGGCCATCCTGCGGGCTCTTAACAGAGAATGATCAGAGAGATTACATTAGGACAGTATTATGATGCCGACTCTGTGATCCACAGGCTGGATCCCCGGGTCAAACTGGCATTTACATTTTTATATATCGTCTCTTTGTATGTGGGAAAGAGTGCCTGGTGCTTTCTTATGGCAGCAGTGTTTCTCTGCGTGGTGATCGGGCTTTCTAAAGTACCGCCCAAGTTCATGCTGAGAGGTTTGAAAGCCATTCTGATCCTTCTGATCATTTCAGCAGCGTTTAACCTGTTCCTGGTAAAAGGTACGGTGATCGTTAAATTCTGGATCTTCTCCATATCCAAAGAGGGATTGAGGCTGGCGGTCATGATGGTGGTGAGGCTGTGCCTTCTGGTCATTTCCTCCTCCGTCATGACATTGACCACCACGCCGAATAACCTGACAGACGGTCTGGAAAAAGCCCTGGGCTTCTTAAAGGTGATCCATGTACCGGTCCATGAGATAGGTATGATGATGGCTATCGCCCTGCGGTTTATTCCGATCCTGATCGAAGAAGTGAATAAGATCATGAAAGCGCAGATGGCCCGGGGAGCGGATTTTGATACGGGAGGGCTTATCAAGAAAGCAAAAGCCCTGGTACCTTTGTTAGTCCCCTTGTTTGTCTCCGCCTTCCGCCGTGCATCGGACCTGGCCCTGGCCATGGAATCCCGCTGCTACCATGGCGGGGAGGGACGGACGAAATTACATCCGCTGACTTATGACAGGGCAGATCTTATCGCTTATGCGGTACTGCTTCTGTACCTTGCCACCATGATCCTCATCGCCATCTATACGAAATAAACCCAGCCTTCCCCTCGAGGGGAAGGTGGCTGCCCAAAGGGCAGACGGATGAGGTGTTCTAATTACAAAGGAGTCCCACGTGGCATTACGGCGTATCAAACTGACATTAGCATATGACGGCACGGCTTATGTGGGCTTCCAGCAGCAGCCGAACGGCACTTCCATCGAAGAAGTGGTGACAAAAGCCCTTCATAAGCTTTTAAATGAAGAGGTGCTGCTGATCGGGGCTAGCCGGACAGATTCCGGTGTGCACGCCGACGGGAACATTGCCGTTTTTGATACGGAAAGCAGGATACCGGCGGACAAATTCCTGTTTGCCTTGAATGAATTCCTGCCTGACGATATCAAGGTCCAGGCTTCCTGTGAGGTGCCGCTTTCCTGGCATCCCCGGAAGATCAATTCTGTAAAGACTTATGAATACCGGATCCTGAACCGGAAGATCCCGATCCCTAAAGAGAGGAATTATGCCTACTTTTATTATTATCCGCTGGATGTTCTGCGGATGCAGCAGGCAGCCTCCTGTCTTCTGGGTGAGCATGATTTCCGCTCTTTCTGTTCCATCCGCACCTCCGTGGAAGATACGGTGCGGCGGATCTTGAGTTTTGATATCTCAAAAGAGGACGATGTCATCACTTTCCGTGTGTCCGGAAACGGTTTTCTCTACAATATGGTCAGGATCATCGTCGGGACACTGGTGAAGATAGGTACCGGCTTCTGGGAGCCGGAGATGATGAAGGAGATCCTGGAAAAGAGAGACAGGAAGTTTGCAGGGCCCCGGGCCCCGGCCCAGGGACTGACACTGAAAAGCATCGTGGAGGAGAAGTCACTTCCGCCGGTGGTGGATGAAGGGAATGAACATTGGAGCTATGTCCTGTACCAGGGGCGGACGATGTCAGAAAAAAAGGCTTACGGTATTATCCGTGCCTGTGAAGAGAGAGACTACGACGCACTGCTGATCAGGCTGACCAAAACATTGTCCCGTAACGGCGCACTCTATGTCTATATGAAAGATATGACAGGGCGGCTTAGCGATAAGGCAAAAGCAGACTATTTTACCTACAGAAAAACGGACACAGCTGACTGGTTCGTGACCGCGGACGAACGAAAGCTTATGTCGGAGGATGAAGAATGAAGTTATATATCGTAAGACATGGCGAGCCAGACTACCGGAATGATACGGTGACCGAAAAAGGAAAACGGGAGATCGCTCTTTTGGGTGAGTACATGAAGACGAAGGACATCAAGGCCTTCTATATGTCTCCTCTGGGACGGGCGAGAGCCACCTGCGAAGCCACCCTTCAGGCTGTCGGAAAAGAAGGCGTGGTCCTTGACTGGCTGCAGGAATATATGGAAGTAAGACCCGGCACTACCTATCCTCCGAAGGACAGAAGCGATATGAAGATGATGTGGGACCGGCTGCCTTCCGCCTGGGGATTTTCAGACAGCGCCTTTGACAGGGAACGCTGGATAGAAGACCCCTATTACGAGGGGTTTGCGGTAAAAGAGCATTATCAGCGGATCTGTGGAGAATTTGATGCTTTATTAGCGTCCCACGGATATGAGCGGGACGGATTCTTTTATAAAGCGGTGGCGCCACATAATGACGCCATAGCCCTGTACTGTCATTTCGGACTGGAAAGCGTGCTGCTAAGTCATCTGTTCAATGTATCGCCAAATATCTTCTGGCATCTTACCGGCGCAGTCCCCTCGTCTGTGACCCTCCTTGCCACCGAGGAAAGAGAAGAAGGGACAGCCATTTTCCGTATGTTGGAATACGGCTCCACCGCCCACCTGGCCCTTGGAAGCGAAGAACCATCCTTCATGGGCCGCTTCCGCGAATGCTATACCAACGACTGGGAACGGCCGTAAGGCGGCCCTCCCACACACGAGACCCGGCCTTTGGCCGGGTCTCGTGTGTGTTTATAACGCCAGCTATAAATGCAGAGTTCCTCCGCGCTAACGCTGCGTTTCCTACTCGTCGCATGCAGCTATAGACCGCCTGCTCCTGCGGGTTCGCAGCTAACTGCTCACTGTCCGTTAGCCTCAAATGCCTGCTCATACAAGTATGGCAGGCACTCTCGGCTTTATCGCTCAGAATCGCCCTTCGGGCTCACTCGGGCTTACG
Organism: uncultured Eubacteriales bacterium; assembly: GCA_902783795.1. GTDB lineage: Bacteria > Bacillota > Clostridia > Lachnospirales > Lachnospiraceae > UBA1267. The sequence goes on along the minus strand of CACZSO010000171.1, from coordinate 7,423 downwards.
CCCTCGGCGCTTACGCGCATACTCTGCCCGCAGGCGGCGCTTAGCATGCTCCTCCCTACGGAAGCCTCGCAAACCGCGCTTGAGGAACATCTGCACAAAGAGCCGGCTGTATATTTCGACCGTTCAAAAAAGAAGAACAATTCCTGACAGAATAGGATTGTCCTTCTTTTTAACATCAATAATTGATGGACTATTTTCATTTGAGAGAAAAGTGGATTTGAATATTTGTGTCTTTGTAGGGGGTGATGGTGCCGTAACCGCCGTTGATGAGGGGCATCATGGGTGGGAGATGGCCCAGGTCTGCGTCCAGGATGACGGGGACGTCCAGTTCGCCTAGGATGCCCATGACAGCAGAAAACCGGTCCAGCCCGCCAAAATCCTGGTCAAACTGCAGGGGCCGCCCGATGATGAAGGCCTTTGCATGGGAGAACCATCCGGCCTCCTTAAGTTCCCACACAGCCCGGCGCATCGAATAGACATTAAGATCACAGGACTCTAAGAACCAGATGATACCATCCTCTTTATATTTTTCTGTGAACGCTTTGACCTGGTCGAAGCGGGTGCCGCATAAATTGACCAGGCAGTCCAGACATCCGCCCAGGAAACGGCCGGAGAGGGGCTGTCCGTCCCAGTTTTTCTTTATGACCACAGTCTTTTCCGTACAGTTATAGGGGGCAAAGGGAGAGGTTTCATCCTTCAGCTGGATTTTTTCCCAGGAATCATAACCGTGGACCGTCAGTTTTTTTCCGGTGAGAAGTCCCATACAGTCATACAGAGAGTCATGCCAGGGTTCCATGGAGAAATCTGAAGCGCAAGGTCCGTAGATGGATACCGTGTCAAACAGAGTAGGAAGGAGGAAGCCGAAGTTAGTATTGTCGGAATAACCCATGAACCACTTGGGTGCGGCTTTTCTAAGCTGCTCCAGGTCCAGATGGGAGATGCTTTCGCACATGAGCTCACCACCGCCCACAGAGATCAATATATCGGAATCTTCCCGGCAGTAGAAATCAGTAAGCTCCCTGCCGCAGTTTTCCGGCGTCGAAGAGATACCGATGCCGCTTCCTTCGAATACATTGGGCCCCAGCAGGGTCTTATAACCCATGTTCCTGAAGAGCTCCAGGGTCCTTAAGAAACAAGTATGGTAGGGTTCTATAAAAGCGCCGAAAGAGGGCGCGACAAAGCCAATAGTGCCGTTTTCAGGCAGAAAAGACGGATACTTCATAAAATTACCTCTATGTAGATTTATTATAGTATCTTACATGAAATATACGCTGAAATCAAGAGGAGACTTAAGGACTCCTCATACGTCTGCATCTTAAGACACCTTACCTAAAGAGGAGAAGGCCAGGGCATCTGTGGGAAAACTTTTTCTTGACAAATAAAGATATTCTGATATAATGGCACTCATGTATACATAAATACGCGCGCAGCAGAGTCCCTTAATTCTTATATCCCTGGACTCTTAACTGCTCCTTAAACAGTACCAAAGAGGAGGGTGTACATGCTGGAGTTATCGACTAAAACAAATCTTCTTGAAGAAAATGAGTATCATTATAATCTGCAGGATGTAAAGGATCCGGTACTTTACCGGGATTTTTACAGTTATGAGGAAGTGCCGAAGGTCGCTTTCAACCACAGACGGGTGCCGATGGCTATGCCGGAGGAGATCTGGATCACAGATACTACTTTCCGTGACGGACAGCAGTCCATGAGTCCCTACACGACCGAGCAGATCGTTGAGATCTATAAGATGATGTCACGGTTAGGCGGGCCTTATGGCATCATCCGTCAGACAGAATTTTTTATATACAGTAAAAGAGAAAGAGATGCACTGGAAAAGTGCATGGAATTAGGCCTTAAATTTCCGGAGATCACCACCTGGATCCGCGCTACTAAAAAGGATTTCCAGCTGGTGAAAGACTTAGGTATCCGTGAAACGGGCATCCTGGTCTCCTGCAGCGACTATCATATTTTCAAAAAACTGAAAATGAGCCGCTCCCAGGCCATGGATTATTATCTTGGCACGGTGAAGGATGCTTTCGAAGCCGGCATCATGCCGCGCTGTCATCTGGAAGACATCACCCGTGCGGACTTCTACGGATTTGTGGTGCCTTTTGTCAATGAACTGCAGCGCCTGTCCCGGGAGACTGGCATCCCAGTCAGGATCCGGGCCTGTGATACCATGGGCTATGGTGTGCCTTATACAGAAGTCGCTTTGCCGCGTTCTGTACCTGGCATCATCTATGGTCTGCAGCAGTATTCCGACGTGCCCAGTGAGCTTCTGGAATGGCATGGGCATAACGATTTTTACAAGGCAGTGGCCAATGCATCGACGGCCTGGCTGTATGGCGCCAGCGGCGTCAACTGCTCACTGTTAGGCATTGGGGAACGGACCGGCAATGTTCCGCTGGAGGCCATGGTATTTGAGTATGCTTCCCTCCGCGGTTCCCTGGATGGTATGGATCCCACAGTCATCACAGAGATCGCAGATTATTTCCGGAAGGAGATCGGTTACGACATCCCGCCCATGACACCCTTTGTGGGCCGCGCCTTTAATATGACCCGTGCCGGGATCCATGCGGACGGCATGATGAAGGATGAGGAGATCTACAATATCTTTGATACAGGTAAGATCCTGAACCGTCCTGCCACCGTATCCATCAATAACTCCTCCGGACTGGCAGGCATAGCCTTCTGGATCAATGCCAACTACCGGCTGAAGGATGAGGAAAAACTGACAAAGAATGACCCGCTGGTCCTGAAGATCAAGGACTGGGTGGACCATATGTATGAAGATGGCCGGACCACGGCTCTGTCCAACGAAGAACTGGAAAACATCACAGAAACATTGTCTGAAGGAAGATTTGGGGGTAAATAATGGAACATAAACTGGTAACATTGGCAGATCAGATCCTGGAACAGCTGGAAAAAGATATCCTGTCCGGGAAATACGCAAGAGATGAGATCCTGAATGAACAGCGCATTTCGACAGAGCTTTCTGTCAGCCGCACTCCGGTGAGGGAAGCCCTGAAGCGTCTGGAGCAGGAGCATTTCCTGGAAGAGACCAGCCATGGACTGAAAGTCGTGGGCATCTCGCGGGAAGACCTGCTGGACTTCTATGCGATCCGTATCCGTATTGAGCCCCTGGCTGCGGCACGGGCGGCAAAAGCCATGAACGATGAAGCCATCGCGCAGGTAGGAGAAGCCCTGGAAATGCAGGAGTATTACTTCAGAAAACAGGAAGAAGAGGGCACGGATTATTCCGAAAAGATCAAGGACTATGACTCACGCTTCCATCAGCTGATCTACTTAAACTGCGGAAGCAATGCTTATATGGATACCTTGATCCCTATCCATAAAAAGACCACGAAATACAGGAAATCTTCCCTTAAAAAGACCAGCCGCGCCAGGGAATCCCTGAAAGAACACCGGGACATCTATAATGCCTTGAAAAACCGGGATGCGGAGATGATGGGGGAACTGATGCGGAAGCATGCGGCGAATGCGAGGGACAATATCACGCAGACCGATGATATGTAAGAAAGGACCGGCTTTGATATGATCAAAGATAAACAGCTTATCTGGACCACCACAGAAGTGACGCCCCTTTTACACACCCCGGTATTCGACGTACAGGAGCAGAAAGAGGTGGCCGGCACGGGGCTTACAGGGAATTATGTAGCTGTGACTGCGCCGGAATGGGTCGTGATCGTCCCTGTCTACCAGGGGAACTTTGTCATGGTCCGTCAATGGCGTCACGGGGAGGACAGGATCACCACGGAACTTCCGGGCGGTGTCTGTAATCCGGAGGAAGATCCGGCAGTTACTGCATCCCGTGAACTGTTGGAAGAGACAGGATTCCAGGCAGGAAAGCTTACTTATTTAGGCACCTGCAGCTCGAATCCGGCCCTGTTTAAGAATCATTTCCGGGCTTATCTGGCAGAGGACCTGGTCCCTACCGGAGAGCAGCATCTGGATGATGATGAACTTTTGAATTATGAGTTGGTCCCGATCCCGGAAGCGATAGAAAAGTTTGGCTCCGGAGAATATACACATGCATTCACAGGAACCGCTATGTTCTTTTATTTAAGACACATAGGGTGTGTTCCGGGGAGATAAAGATGCCGGCGGCAGTTTTGAAAGACAAAACTGCCGCCGGTCTTTTTGGCTTTTATAGAAATGATCTGCCTGGTTTACTGCCGGGCCATGGCCTCCCAGGGGATATTCAGTGGCTTATGATCAGTCAGAAGCTCATTGATGTGCATAAGAAGCGGGAACTCTTTCGTTTCGGCCCGGCCGGCTGCTTCTAATCTCTTCAGAGCCTGGGCCACCGTAGCATCTACAGCAGCGGATTCCAGCGTGACACCGTTTAACTCCTTCATGGCATCGTCGATATCATAGCCTTTGCCCAAAAGGACGCCTAAGCGGCGAGAACGGCCGGCATAGACGGTGACATAGAGATCACCGGCAAAATAACAGATACTTTCATCTTCACCGCCCATAAGACGGATGAGTTTTAAAGTCTCCCGGGTGGCTTCTGTTACCAGGGCAGACTCCGGATTCAGGTTGCTGATGCCTTTTGCCTCTTTTTCACCGATGGCCAGGGCGACTCCTAAAGCAAAGCCGTTCTTCATGGCGACCGCACATTCAAGACCTGGGATATCCTTTGTCAGGCAGACATGGTAATGATCCGTCTCCAGCATAGCGCGGAGCTTCTCAAGTATGGCCATATCATCGCCGCAGAAAGCGACAGTGGTATCATAACGGTCGCAGAGCTCATAGCACATGCAGGGTCCGCCGATGGCGTTTAACGAAAGTTTCCGGCCTTCCGGCAGGCGGCTCTTCATGGCCAGGGGGAAGGGAAGGAGTGTCCCGTCTTCCTGAGCTTCCAGCCCCTTTGTAACAGAAAGGACCGGTACATCGTCCGGTATCTTCGGAAGCACATTTTCTTCAAACCATCTGGCGCCAAATGAGGATACGCCGCTGATGACCAGGGAAGCGCCGGTAAGGGCAGTCTCCAGGTCTTCTATCTGATAGGGTGTTACATGCTCCGGCAAAGTGCGGTCCAGTTTGATGTGACGGCCGGTGGCTTTTGCCTGATCGATGATCTCGCGGTCCAGGTGGGTGCCTACGAGGCGCACTTCGTGGCCATTATCCGTGGCGGGCCAGCACATGGCAGAACCCATGACACCGGATCCTACAATAGTAATAACGGACATAGACAATATCTCCTTGTGTTTTTATGCGATAGCCGATATACTTAATTTATATATGTGACGGCTATAATGTTAGGTTACAACAAAAGAGAGGAAAAGTAAAGGAAAAGGTGGGAGAGCGCCTCATCAGTTGTCTTTTAGGGAGAAGATGCCCGGAAAGGGCGGATGAAGTGTCTCTATATTAGTTTAACTTTTTTATATAACGGGAGAAAGAGCATGCTTTTAGGTATCGATGTTGGCACTTCTGCCACGAAAACGGTCTTATTTGATGAACAGGGACAGGCCTTAGCCTCTCATACAGAAGGCTATCCCATGATGACACCGAAAAGTGCCTGGGCTGAGCAGGATCCGGAGGATTGGTGGCGTGCCACGGTAAACGGTATCCGTGCCTGTATCAGCACTTCCGGCATCGATCCTGCGGAAATCAAAGGCATAGGTTTTTCCGGCCAGATGAATGGCCATGTGATGCTGGATAAAAATAACCAGCCCCTGCGGCCGGCTATTTTGTGGTGTGATCTTCGGGCGGTGGAAGAAGCAGAAGAGATGAAAGAGAAGATCGGCGCCAGGCGGGTCGTGGACCTGACGGGAAATACGGCCATCCCGGGCCTGGGAGCCGCGAAGATATTGTGGGTCAAGAATCATGAGCCTCAGCATTATGATAAGGCAGCCCACATCCTGCTTCCGAAAGATTATGTACGTTTCCGTCTGACCGGGGATTTCGCCACAGAGGTGTCCGATGCTTCCGGCTGGCAGCTCCTGGACATTCATAAGCGGCAATGGTCTGATGAAGTGCTGTCAAAGATGGGACTGGATAAGGCGAAACTTCCGAAGGTCTACGAATCCCCGGAAGCCACCGGCGTGGTATCAGCAGAAGCCGCCAGGGAAACCGGACTGAAAGCAGGAACGGTAGTGGCCGGCGGGGCCGGCGATAATCCGGCGGCCGGGGTTGGCATGGGCGCTATGACAGAAGGCAGGTCCTTCACCTCCATAGGCACATCGGGAGTCCCCTATATGCTGACAGAAAAAGTCTTTCCGGATTATGAAGGCCGGGTAAACTGTCTGTGTGCCGCATCCCCGGGAAAGTGGATGATGATGGGCTGCATCCAGGCCGCCGGCTTTTCATTGAAATGGCTGAAAGATACAGTCTGCAGCGCCGAAGTTCTCGAGGCAGAAAAAGAAGGCCGGGATCCCTTTGCAGTTATGGATGAATTGGCTGTTGGGATAAAGCCCGGGTCAGAAGGTTTATTGTTCCTCCCCTATCTATTAGGTGAGCGGTCGCCTCACTCAGACGCAGACTGCCGGGGTGTATTCTTCGGCCTCTCCGCCATCCATGGGCGGCCTCACATGATCCGCGCCGTCATGGAAGGCGTAAGCTTCTCCATGCGCCAGTGCCTGGAAGTGTACGATGAATTAGGCGCCCGGCTTACAGACATGCGGGTCTGCGGCGGCGGAGCCAAGAGCTTCCTCTGGCCTCAGATATTGGCAGACATATACGGCACCGAAGTAAGCCGCGTACAGCAGGCCGAAGGCGGAGCTGCCCTGGGAGCCGCCATTTTAGGCGGCGTAGCAGCCGGCATCTATCCTTCCGTAGAAGCAGCCTGCGACAATGTCGTGAAAAAAGGCGACAGCTTCCAGCCAGACCCACAAGCCCACCAATACTACGACGGTTACTACAAACTCCATAAAAAGCTGTATTATGACCTTTACAAAGACTTCAAGACACTAGCCGGATTATAAACCCACTTAATACAACGACTCAAAATTCGGCACTTTATACGCGCTACAACAAGCCACCCCACAAAGTCATAAGGTCTACAGACCCATACACAAACCCAGATCCCCGCTTTTATGTATGAGTCTGCGGGCTTGCCGAGGCAAGATAAAAGAGAAAAACACATATTCAAATCCCGAAATCCTCATTTATGTATGAGTCTGCAGGCTTACTGAGGTATGACAAGTGAGAAAAACACATACTTAAACCGGAAATCCTCATTTATGTATGAGTAAGCCGAATTACCAAAGCATGTCCTTCACGAAGCGAACTCATACCATCGTAAACATATCTTGCCCTGCCAAGGGGAGCATATAGTACTTCTCCGGGAGTGTGTCCGGTCTCGGTGCTTAACGAAGCGAACCCAAAGGGTGAAGCTGAGTTTACGTACCGTTAGGGCACCGGACCCAAGCGGAAGCGCCTCCCGGAAAGTACT
>CACZSO010000170.1 GCA_902783795.1 uncultured Eubacteriales bacterium | reverse complement strand
TGAATGGACTTCCCGGATCGATGATACCCATTACTGCCTGGGATCTGTCATGGGACCCCATCCTTTCCCGACCATCGTCCGGGACTTTCAGTCCGTCATTTCCAAGGAGATCAAAGAGCAGATACTTGAGAAGGAAGGCCGTCTGCCGGATGTAGTCATGGCCTGTGTGGGCGGCGGATCCAATGCCATCGGAAGCTTTTACCATTTCATCGATGAGCCCGGCGTCCGGCTGATCGGCTGCGAGGCTGCGGGCAGAGGAGTGGATACCTTTGAGACAGCTGCTACCATCGCTGTGGGCCGGCTGGGGATCTTCCATGGCATGAAATCCTATTTCTGCCAGGATGAGGATGGACAGATAGCCCCGGTCTACTCCATCTCCGCCGGGCTGGATTACCCCGGTATAGGGCCGGAACATGCGCATCTTCATGATATCGGGCGGGCGGAATATGTGCCGGTCACAGATGAGGAGGCAGTGCAGGCTTTTGAATATCTGGCCCGGACAGAAGGCATTATCCCGGCCATCGAATCCGCCCATGCCGTGGCTTATGCCATGAAGACCGCCCCGCAGATGTCTAAAGAAAAGATCATCGTCATTACTTTATCAGGCAGAGGAGATAAGGACTGCGCCGCCATTGCGCGCTACAGAGGGGAGGATCTTCATGAGTAATATAAGAAAAGCTTTTGAACAGGGAAAAGCTTTTATTCCCTTTATCACCTGCGGGGATCCTGACCTTCGGACGACAGAAGCTGCTGTTCGGGCAGCGGTGGAAAACGGGGCCGACCTTATCGAACTGGGGATCCCTTTTTCCGATCCCACGGCGGAAGGGCCGGTGATCCAGGGAGCGAATCTGCGTGCCCTGACAGGGGGCATAAAAACCGATCACATCTTTGACCTGGTCCGAAGGCTGAGAGAAGACATAGAAACTCCCATGGTCTTTATGACCTACGCCAATGTGGTGTTTTCCTATGGTGCTGAGAAATTCATTTCCGCCTGCAGCAAAGTGGGGATAGACGGCCTGATCCTGCCGGACATCCCGTTTGAAGAAAAAGAGGAATTCTTGCCGCTCTGTCATAAGTACGGAGTCGACCTTATCTCTTTGATCGCGCCTACGTCAGAGGACAGGATAGCCATGATCGCGAAAGAAGCGGAGGGCTTTCTGTACATTGTCTCCAGCCTGGGGGTGACCGGAGAAAGGCGGGAGATCACGACAGACATTGGATCCATCGTAAAGCTGGTGCGGGAGAATACAGATATTCCCTGTGCTGTAGGTTTCGGTATCTCCACGCCGGAACAGGCCCGGAAGATGGCGGCAGTTTCCGACGGCGCTATCGTGGGATCGGCTATTATACGGCTGCTGGAAAGATATGGGCAAGAAGCGCCGGTCTACATCGGCAGCTACGTAAAAGAAATGAAAGAGGCCCTGAGGAGTCTCTGATGCAGCACAGTATCCGGAAGACCCGGGACAAACGATCAAAGAGAGGAGTAAATTGCTTATGATGTAAAGCCATCCTGTTAAGGTATGGCCTGCTGCTTAAGGCAGAAGTACTGTCGTTTGAGCACGAGGTTTTATTGACATATCCTTTGAAATAAGTGTAATATAGACTATGAAGTATTACTACGTTTGATGCAAATGCTGTACTTTGATATTAATTATGGAGGAAATATAACATGAGAACTGACTGGGACCTGGAGGTGCTGTACAAGGGATTTGACGATCCTGCCTTTGAGGCTGATATAAAAGCGATGGAGGAGGCGTTTGCGGCCCTTCATCAGGCCGTGGAGAAAGCGCCTGAGACAGAGCAGCCGCAAAGAACAGAAAACCTTCTTCTTTCAATGGAAAAGATCCGCACTGTTTCCGGAAAAGTTGGGCTTTACGCGAGCCTCAGAACTTCCACGAACAGTCAGGATACAGAGGCGATCGCTGCCCTTGCAAGAATTGGCAGGATCTCCTCTAAGGGCTCTGCGGACCTTTCTGCCGCCAAAAAGATCCTGGGAAAGACGGAAAACCTGGAAGAACTGGTAAGCTTAAGTCCGGTCGTGAAGGAGTATGAAGTTTTGATCAAGGACGCGGAGCAGGAAGCAAAGCATCTTCTGTCCGATGAAGCCGAGAGCATCGCCTCTGTCATGGATCTGACCGGCGGCTCAGCCTGGGGGGATCTTCAGTCGTTTTTGACTTCTACGCTGAAAGTGGAATATCGTGACAAGGTGATCACGCTTTCAGAAGTGCGGAATCTGGCATCGTCTCTGGATGCAGAAGAGCGGAAGGATGCTTATTTTGCAGAACTTAAGTCCTATGAGAAAGTCCAGGATCCGGTGGCCTTTGCGCTGAACAATATCAAGAACCAGGTGAATGCCATGGCAGAGAAGCGGGGATATGAGTCCCCTCTGATGCAGACGCTGGAAGATTCCAAGATGACCCGGGATACATTGGATGCACTGATAGGTTCCATGAAAAAATACATGCCGGTCTTCCGGAAGTATCTGAAAAAGAAAGGCGAGCTTCTGGGAGATCAGAACGGTCTGAAGTTTTACAACCTGTTTGCGCCGATGGGCTCTTTGGATAAAGTTTATTCCGTGGAAGATGCGCGGGATGAGTTGGTAAAGGTGTTCTCTGATCTTACGCCGGAAATGGGCGCCATGATGCAGGAAGCCTTCGACAATGGATGGATCGACTTTTTCCCGAAGGCCGGAAAGTCCGGCGGTGCTTTTTGCGCCAGTGCCCGCTCGCTGAAGCAAAGCCGTATCCTGACTAACTTTGACGGCACCTTCGGAGCCGTGGATACATTGGCTCATGAGCTGGGCCATGCCTATCACAATCTGATGCAGAAAGACATCAGCATCCTGAACGGCGGCAGCTGCATGCAGGTCGCGGAGACAGCCTCCACGTTCAATGAAACGTATCTGGGCGCGTGGGCGCTGAAGAATGCATCGACCCGGGATGAGCGGCTGGCACTTCTGGACAGCGATCTTCGTGAAAAGACCCAGACTGTGGTGGATATCTACTCCCGGTATCTCTTTGAAACCGCTGTTTTCGAACAGGCTAAAGACCGTTTTCTGATGGCGCCGGATCTTTGTGAACTGATGCTGAAAGCTCAGGACGAATCCTACGGCGATGGTCTGGACCCCGAATACCGGCATCCCTACATGTGGCTGTGCAAGAGCCATTACTACAGCAGCGGCCTTAGTTTCTACAACTTCCCCTATGCTTTCGGCAGCCTGTTCGCCGAAGGGTTGTATGCGCTGTACCTGAAGGATCCGGAGGACTTCCTTCCGAAGTACCGCGAGATGCTGAAGACCACCGGTATCCATTCCGTGGAGGAATGCGCTCAGATGATGGGCGTTGACCTAACAAAGCCCGACTTCTGGGAGGAATCTCTAAAGATGATCGCAGAAGAGATCGAAGAATTCTGCAGCCTGTAAAATGCAGAACGAAACCTTACCGATCACAGAAACAATATA
>CACZSO010000169.1 GCA_902783795.1 uncultured Eubacteriales bacterium | reverse complement strand
GGCCAGCCGCTTCACTCTGTTCTGAACATCGCCCAATGCTGCTTCAAAGTCCGGACTTACCGCGGCTTCTCCTCCCAGGATATAAACGGTACCGTTCTCATTAAGATGCTCTTTGATATAATCCGCTGTCTCCTGCATTCTCGCCGGATTTTTAGAAGCCAGGAGGATAGGTGCTTCTTTCACATAGGCCAGATAGCTGCCGGACAAGGCATCCGCGAACTCGCTGCCACTGGCTACGATGATGGCATCAAAGCCTTCCATACCTTTTTCTTTCCGTATCTGTTCTGCGATAAGCAGTGCGGTATCAAACCGGAGATCACCATACATGCGGGTGGCCACATATTTATCCAGCACTATTATCTTTGTATCGGTATAAGTCTCGTTATCAGGTCCCACAGCTGTGGCCGTATATACCTTCTCTCCTGCTGTTTTGAAGGTGGGGTCTGAACCAGTTATGTCTAATGCTTCATCTGAGACTGTAAAGGTATGAGTCTCATCTCTCCGGCAGGTGAACACGGCCTCTGCTTTCGAGTAGCCGTTAATATCGTCCCCCATCCAGGTCCACCGGGTAAAACCGTAGACATGACCAGCTGCCGGAAGGACGATATCCATGGTCTGTTCTGTAAACAGCTCCTGAGTGAAGCTAGCCACATACCGTCCCGCTCCTTCTGTCTCGCAGCCGGCTTCTGTGATCACTGAGAAGGAAGCCGTCACTGTTTCTGTCACTGTATGGCTGTGGGCTTCAGTAGGATCATTTTTGCAGACTGCCCTGGCAGTTACAAGATATGTATCACCGTTTTTCACCCATTCATAGACTGGCTGGTCATATACATGGCCGGCTGCTGGAAGGATCACTTGTCTCATATCGGAATAAGTCCTTCCTTCCAGCGTCACCACGGCTGTATACCGGATCTCACCGGGTTCCTCACAGCCAGGTTCTTTCGTCTCAGTAGTGATCTGGGCCTCCAGGCTTTCCTGATGAGTCTTATCTCGTGAACAGATGAAATGGGCTTCCGCTTTTGTAAATCCCGTCGTCTCATCGCCTGTCCAGACCCATTCTGCCAGAGTCCAGTCATGGCCTAAAGCCTGGTTTTCTACCGTTTTCGTTTCTGTATGGGCTTCTCCGTCAGGGCTTTCTTCCTTTCTGACTGTTACGGTATACTCCACATAGCCTTCATGGGTACAGTCTGCATCTGTTGTAACGACTTCTGCCTTTACTTCCACCGATGTCCGGTGTTCTTCATTGTTCCGGCAAAGGTACTCGGCGGCGGCTGTCTTAAGATCCTCTGCCCAGGTAAAGCCCTGGAAGACATAATCATGAGGTAATGCCTCCACCTTCACTTCTTTTGTCTGGGTCGTAAACAGGCTGTTTTCAAATACTGCTGTATAAGCCAATATTCCTTCCGATCCGCAGTCTGGTTCTTTTACGACCGTACAGGTAGTTTTTGCTGTTTCTTCCACTTTATGCGAAGCATCCCGCAGGCATACAGCAGAGGCTGTGACATACTGGCAGCCCTCGTCCCAGACATATTCCGGTGCCTGATAATCATGACCTACAGGATCTATGCTGATCTCTTTTGTCTGTGTATAGAACCGTTTATTTGTAAATGAAGCTGTATAAAGGCCTGTTCCCTCTTCTTCACATCCAGGCTCTTTGATCACTTTAAATGAGGCTGTGACCGTCTCCATCACTTTGTGGCTTTCATCGTTTCGGCAGACCGCTTGTGCCGTCACCTGATAACCTGTGTCTGTCTTCTCCCATGTATACGAAGGCTCCCCATAATCGTGACCAGCAGCCGGCAATGTTACTTCTTTTGTCTGGGTCTCAAACATTTTATTGGTAAAGGCAGCCGTATATCTGCCCATGCCGTCCTCTTCACAGCTGGCTTCTTTCATGACTTCATAGGCCGTTTTCACTGTCTCTGTGATCACATGGGAGGCATCATTCATGCAGACTGCCTGTGCGGTTGCGGCCGTATTATCCTCTGACCAGTTATAGACAGGGGCTCCATACTGATGGCCGGTGGCCGGGATCGTGATGGTTTTCGTATCTGTATATGTCTTTCCCTGTACGGCGACAGAGGCGGTATAGACTATGCTTCCCTCCGTTTCACAGCCCGCTGCTGTGGTCTTATTTGTCACTGTTGCCGGCATGGTCAGCACCTTATCATCATTCGCACAGGTAAAGGAGGCTGAAGCATTCCAGGCACCTGCGGTTTCTGTCCAGGTAAACTGCTTAAAGATCCAGGTATGTTCTTTTGCTGTATAAACTGCAGTGTAGACGGCCTCCTGGTTCACCGGTACGATATCAGGTGTCCAGCCGGAGAAGGTGTATTCATAGGAATCATCCGGGGCTTTCTCAGGTGTCTGCCCCTTATATTGCGGCAATGCTCCTTTCTCATAGATCTCTGTCTGAAGGACCGTACCATCCTCATTCTTCCAGGTCACGGCAAACTCATTGGCCTCTTCCTCTGTCCATTGAGCATAAAGCGTAAGATTTCCGGTCAATGTCACTTCTGCCTGATCTTCATAGGCAGTACCACTGCCATCGGCTTTGGTATTCCAGCCTGCAAAAACATAGCCTTCTTTTGTAAAGGTGCCGGCCGGCAGACGGAAGGGTCCTGAGCAGACATTCTGTTTAAAGTCAGCTCCATTCCCGCCATTTACCATAAATGTGAGGATCAGAGGGCTGCCCTTCTCCCACTTATCATGGGCAGCACAGGAAAAATAAGTCTCTCCCTTTGCAGAACCCGCTGTTTTTGTATATTCTTCACCCGTCCCCGCATAAGCCGCTCCATTATGGAGCCAGGGGGCATTAGCTGTGATAGCTGTATAGGAAATGCTCGTATTGTTCTGGGTCGCCTGATAAGTGGTAGTGCTGTTTGCGGGAGCTGCTGCAAAGGAAAGTAAGCCCGTATTCCTGCTGCTGATAATATCCGCCCCGCCGGCGGTGGTAAACAGATTCCCGGAAGCTAAGAAGGTTCCGTTCAGGTCTATCCTGGCATCGATCATTTTCGCTGCCGAGAATTTATTAGCATTCAGCCGTGTAGGAGAATAATAAGCTGCTTTCAAGTCTGTATTACTGTAAATGAAGCCTTTCCCCACAAAATCATCCCGGTCATAGACAAACACATTGTAGCCTGAAGTGACAGAGATCTCTGCCCCTTCATCCACCTCCAGGATACTTCCCGGGAGCATGCCCAGATCCTGGTTCACCATAATGGTTCCGGAAATGACATGGATGGTGGTATTCTCCATGATGGGCATGACATAATTCTTCGTATTGATGGTAATACCGGCACTGATGGAGATCGTGTTCAGCGAAGCACCGCCGTCCACCTCATAAGTGACCCGGTCCTGAAGCGGGTCATATTTCTTCGTAAAAGTAGAGCCGGAAGTCATATTGAACATGCAGCCGGAAGTCCCGATAAAAGGAAGGGTGGAGTCTTCCGTCATGCCCTGCACCGTTACCGAACCGTAGGCATATTCCTTAGCGCCATATTCCAGCACCAGTTCTGCTTCAATATTCTGCACATAATACTGGGAAAAGGGCATGACCCGCTGACTGTTATTATTCATGCCGGTAGTCGCCGTGCCGCCCCTTAAGTCACAAAGCTGCAGCGGTTCGTAGACCGTGGTGCCTGAAGGAGCATGAATAGTGCCGCTGCCGGCAATATAGCCCCAGCAATACAGATTTGCACTGCCGGAAAGCTCGATATGGCTGCCGGCATTCATGTAAATATAACCAAACTTCCCGGAAGTCACACTGGTGTAGGAAGTATTGGTGGAATTCAGTTTCGCATTCACGCACAACGCTCCCTGGATCTGGAGGTCTGCGCCTTCCGCCATGGTAAGCGTGAGATAAGCGGAAGGGGTGGTCGGACCGGAACTCTCATTGACCCCGGGTTTCGTCGTGGACAAGGTACGTGCACTGTCGAAGGGGATCAGCAAGGTCTTCCCCGAAGGAATGGTGTAGCTGCCCGCAGCCAAAGTGCCATTACCGATCAAAGTGATCTTCGCATTGCCAGAAGAGGAGGCATAGCTGACCGCTTCATTAAGATCATCGAACCAGTTTGCCCCCACCTCAAACACAGGGTTGGAGGCCCTGGTGAAGACAGGCCTTATCTCCTGGTCATCTTCAAACATGCCGGAATAGGCGGCTGACTGGGAAAAATAACCTTTTTCAGAACTCAGCCATCCCATGAATTTATAGCCGGAGGCTGGCATTGCCGCCAGGGTATAGGCCTGGGTAGAGGACTGGGTATTCACCAAAGGTTCCGTCACCTGGGTCCCATTCACGGTATAAGTACCGCCGCTCTCTGCCGGCCGGAAGGTGACGGTCACATTTTTCTGCACTACCAGCTGCAGGTCGTGAAGCTCGATGCCGGAGGTATAAGCCCCTGCTGAACCCGACAGGATCACGACCGTAACGGAAGCGCCATTGGCCAGTGTTTTTGTAAAGCTTCCGGCCGATGTGATGCTGGTCCCGTCTATTTTGACAGAGCCGCCGCTCCCCAGGACCGGTGCCGTATAAGTAAAAGAAAGCACCGCTTCACTGCCCTTCGCGTTCGTCAATGTCAATGTGGATGTTTCTGATGACGCGTCGCTGCAGGTGCCTGAGGCTGTTCCTGCAGCAGAGCCCAGCAAGCTGGTCCCGGTTGCTGTCCAGGTCCCGTTGTCATAACTGGCGTTTAACCCGTTGATGCCGGTATCCACAGATGCTGCATAGACTGATACCGGTCTGGTGAATGTCAGACTGCCGATGGTGCATAGCAGACTCAAAAGAATGCTGAGGCTTCTTCTGGCCATGCCTTTCATGTGTTCTTACCCTCCTTATTTCCGCCGTCGGATTTTGTTTTTCTGTGCCTTTATTTCCAGGCAGGCACCTGCCCCGAAGATCAGGATCAGCATTGACCAGATGTGGGCAGGATGTAATAGATGTATACTCGGGGATTCTCTGAAAAACTCCACAAAGAACCGCAGGATCCCATAACTTATCATCAAAAGAGGGAACTTAACCCCTCTGTGTATCTCGTCAGATTTTTTCAGGAAAATGATCAGCATGACGGCATAAAAGATCATTTCCGTTTCCCGTACCGGCCATGAAAGGCCGATACTGCCTATCATCTTCCCTCTGCAGCAGCCTGTCATCAGACAGTTGATCCTCATAAGGAACAATGTCGGCAGCACATAGACTGCAAAAATATCAAACGCATCCCCTGTTTTCAGCCGGAGCAGCTTTCCCAGGAGATAGACAAAAAGCGGTGAGACCAGGTACACCCCACAGACAGAGACCGCGCCGAAGGTCACCGGCAGACCGGAGATCACATTTTCCAGCGCTGCAAATATCATGACGCCGAAAAGGCCTGCTGCAGACATGAGGAAACAGAAAAGAAGCTGCTTCCAGACACCCCTGACCCCGGCGCTTTTCATCCCTGTCTGTACCGGGAAATATCCCGCAAAGATGCCCAGTATCACCATCAGATATTTTGAACAGGCTATCAAATCAGGCATTCTTTTTCCCTGCCTTTCTTATAACTCCCAGACCGATGAACAACAGGATCCCTATGAAGGAAATGATGATGCCCAGGGTCTGGTGAGGTCTTTTATACACCAGCCGGATCTCATGGCTCCCTGTTTCTGCATAAAGCCCCAGATAATGCTCATTAACACAGTATACATCTGCTGCTTTCCCATCCACATAAGCGGTCCAGCCTTCTGAATAGGGAACTGTGACACATAAGATACCGGACCTGTCGCAGATCAGGCTCCCCGTCAGCTCATCGGTCCCGAAGGCCACCTGCTGAAGGGAGTTTCTTTTGAGGTTTTCAATCTTCTCTTCATAACCCTCAAAAGTATCGGCATATACATAAAGTGCGTCCAGGAAGTAAGTCCCCGGGGTCTGGAAAGTGAGGGTTATCTCTGCAGGCAATGTTTCATAGCAGCCCAGGTCCACAACGAAATCATGACGGCCGCTGTAAAAATCATAGTCTTCCGTATAATAAGACAATGTTTTGGAAACCCCGGAAGGAGATGTGATGATGATGTCTGCCTGAGTCTCTCCCGCTGCTCCCTCATAGTCCCGGACAGAAAGCTCCACATATAATTCAGAAACCGGCAGAACATGGGCTGTCAGATTCAATGTAAGCACCGCATTTTCAGTATCTGCCTGATAAGTCTTACCATCAACAGCCTCTAACCCATGGGAAAAGACCGGTTCTGCCGGTATCAGCCGCACATTATCTGAACCAAACTCATCCAGGGATGGAACATCGGCGGCAGCAGAGGTCTCCCTGACACATGCAGCTTCCAGCATCATGTTCTGCTTCTGAAGCGGCGAAAGAGCTTCCCATATTTCGCAGGGAACGATCTTATCATAAAAATATCCCAGAGGCAATGCATACTGGTTTTCATACAGCTGATAAGCCAGCCCATCCGTCTTCTCTATCTCAGTAAAGCCATAGGGTATCGCCGCTGTATCCTTTTCTTTTTCCGGAACGGTATAATAGTTCACCGAGGCCAGCGTCAGCAGTTTCGTCCTGTCATCATAGCCCATATACTTAGATACCAGCTGTTCCCTGAGCTGCATGGACGTCCTGAAACGGTCCATATAAGGGTTTGTCAGAGACCAGTTATAATCCGTGGAAGACAGGCCGGACAGCAGCCCTGCGTTATAAGTAAGGTCTGTTCCGGAATACCGGACCACATCCTCTTCTGCGTATTGATCCAATTCTTCTGCTTCATTCTGATACAGTCTATTGAAGATTCCCGCTGCTTTCTCCAGTTTCCCGCTGTAGCCATCTCCATAGGAGGTATTTCTTAAGAAACTGATCCGGGCAGACGAAAGAAGTACCAGGCAAAGCAGTACATAAGGAACCGCTTTCTGTATTTTTTCGTGGCTGGAAAACCACAACGCCAGGGCCGCCGCCCACACAAGGACCAGCCCCGACACCAGCGCCAGCACACTGCTCCCTCCCGCAAAAACACAAATAAGGGAAAATATGGCTGTATAGACCAGGAGGATGATCTTTTCTCTGCGGACCAGAGAGATCATATCCTGGAATACATCGGTCAATATATAGGAAAACAGCAGCAGAAAGCCCCAGCTGGCTCGGTAGGAAACATAGGTAAACCCATTCAATGCCCGGCCTAAAGCGGGAAGCAGGATCATGAAAAAACTGATGATCAGCAAGGTCTTCAGCTCTTTCCTCCCCTTTTTGAAGAACAGCACCACAAAGGCGGTCAGCACCGGAGCCGCTGCGCCGATGCATAGCCAGTAAGAGTGGGCAGCAGATAAAAAGACAGAGGGTAAAGACTGGTAATAGTCCAGAGAAAAGAAGGCATGCCAGGGTCTGTCCACGGTTAACCGGGAATCTGTGAGGAAAAAGCAGAGCATGGGAACAGTGATGATCCCTGAGATCAGGACTCCGATCAGAGAATAAAGAAAGATCTTTCCGGCAGCTGAAAGCATGGATCTAATGTTTTTCCCATATAAGTAAATAGCCCTGACAAATGCATAGATCACGGTCAGGAAAACGATCATATAGAAGAAATACAGATTTGATACGGCACAAAGGGCCACCGCCAGGCTTAACAGCCACGCTTTTTCTTTCCTGAAGACTTTTTCTGCCCCAAGGATGATTAGCGGGAAACCCAGCATGGGATTCAGAAAATATGGATGGCGGGCCGCAAAGATAAGGGCAAAGCAGCAGAAAGTATAGGAAAATGCCCCTGAGAGAGCAGAAATGCCCGGCAGTTTTTTCAGGCCGAAGCAAAGTTCCGAAAAAGCGACACCGGCAAAATATAGTCTTAAAAATACTAATGCCGTGAACAGATGATGAGTGTAACGGGAAGGCACCAGGACAGAAAGCAGATTCCACGGGTCTCCCATCACATAATAATGCAGCACGTTCAGGATATCGTTCCCCTCACTGAGGGTAAAGTCCCACTCAGGGATCACCAGGCCATGGCCCTGAAACAGCTGCCTTACGATCCCGCGCAGATATTGCCCATAATAAACCAGTGCCTTGTAATGCTGGTCCCAGCCGTCCACTTTCCATATGAAAGCTTTTCCGGCACGAAAATACCAGATGAACACTATCAGGAACATCAAGATAAACAAGGCACTGTAAATGAGATAATATTGTGAGCGTTTTAATGATCTTGACTGCATATTGTCATCACTGTTTGTCTGCTTGATAAGCGGCATACCACTCGGCGAATGCCTTCAGTCCTTCCCGGATCCCCACGGAAGGCCTGAAGCCGTAATCTCTTTCCAGAGGGCTGCTGTCCGCAAAAGTCACAGGAACATCGCCGGGCTGCATGGGCACATATAACTTATGTGCTTCAAAATCATAATCTTCCGGCAAGACCCCATAAGAAACCAGGGCTTCCTGCAATGTATCTATAAAATCCAGAAGTTTTTCCGGCCTTCCGCCGCCGATGTTGTACACTGCGTGGGGTGCTTCGGGAAGTCCGTCCTCTCCTGTCCTTCTCTCCGGCGCTCCCCGGATCACCCGGACTAATCCCTCAATGATATCATCGATATAGGTAAAATCCCGTTCACAGTTTCCGTAATTAAACAGCCGGATACTGCCTCCTTTTGCCAATGTATCGGCGGCTGAATAATAAAACATATCCGGCCGCCCTGCCGGGCCATACACGGTGAAAAAGCGCAGGCCGGTAGCCGGGATATCATACAGCTTACTGTAACTGTGAGCCAGCAGTTCATCACTCTTTTTCGTGGCTGCATATAAAGACACAGGCTGGTCTGTCATATCCTCTACTGCGAAAGGAACCTTCTGATTCCCCCCGTAAACAGAAGATGATGAGGCGTATACCAGATGTTCCACAGGATAATGCCGGCAGCACTCCAGCAGCCGGAAGAAGCCTATGATATTCGATTCAATATACTGCTCCGGATGGTCAATAGACGCCCTGACACCAGCCTGGCCGGCCAGATTCACCACGATCTTCGGACGATAGGTCTCAAACACCTGCCGGAGCAGGACATCATCCGCAATAGAACCCTGGATGAAGATATGCTCCGTCTTAGATCCTTTAGCTGCTTTCTCTATCAGTCCCAGCCGGTATTTCTTCAGTGACGGATCATAGTAATCATTCAACGTGTCCAATGATATGATGCGTCCGGAACTCATTTCTTTAAGAAGACGCAGTACCAGGTTCGCCCCGATGAAGCCCGGAGACCCGGTGACTAATATGGTTTTTTCATTCAGTTCGATCCGCACTTTAGTCATGGGTCATCTTCCTTTTCAGACGATTCATAAAGGGTTTTATCAGGCCGGAAAGATAATGGAATTCTTCCGACCGGGCATAGATCAAAAGAAATACGCCTGGGACTGTCACCATCACGATAAATGCGTGGAAGATACAGGAAAGCCAGCCGTGGCCGGTAAACACATGGCTGCAGATCTCAAAATCGATAAAGCAGACCGCAGCTGTCAGAAGGAAATAGATCATGTTCCGGAGATAATAATCCATGACAGATCTGCTTCCTTCAAAAGTATACTTGTAGATGATCCCGGGTTCTATCAGGAAATTCGTGAAAACATCTGCTGCAATGGTGCCGATGATCACGCCGTAGATCCCCAGTTTAATGGCCAGCACTACGGAAACCACCAGGTTGACGATGATACTTAAAAGGGGCCGGTACCACATCTGCCGGAACAGGCCGCTGACTGTACGGATCTGGCTTAAATTCTGCTTCATGCCCGAGGTGATCACTTCCACCCCTATCAAAAATGCGAAGGGGCGGGCGATCAGATAATCCGTACCGATCCAGCAGGTGATCAGCTCATCGGCACAGACGGCTATACCTACACCTGCTGTGCCATAAAGCACAGCGGTCAGAAGATTCATTGTTTTAAAAAAGAGATACTTCTTTTCCAGGGATTCTGTAACGAACAGATTACCGGTGCTGGCCTTTACCGCTGTATACAGCCTCCTTAAAAAGGTCTTTACTGTAGTAAAGAATAACAGGTAATTCGAATACAGTCCGACCATTCCCAGGCCTGAAAAAGCGCCCAGCACCATGTTATCCGTAGCCTTGATCACTACATTGTCTACTTTATAGATAAATAAGGCGCCGCAGTCCTTAAACAGTTCCCTGACTTCCTCTTTCGTAAGACTGTCCCGTTCCTTCACAAAATAATCCGGATAATAATGCTTGGAGATCCAGGCATTATACAGGTTCTTGATCAAGTTGAACAGGATCACTGCTGCCGTATACAGAAGGAAGTTCTTAAAAAAGATAAGGATCAGGATCTGTACGGTATTCGTCAGGATCGTGATCAAATAATCTGCAATGTCCAGAACATATTTTTTCTGGTTTGCGGTCATGACTACCGAACGGTAGGCAAAGAACAGATACGAAGATGCACTTTGTAAAAGATACAGAATAAAGACCAGCGGCGCATTGACACCGATCACCGCCAGCTGGTCATAATCCCGGACAATATATTTTAGCAAGGGGATCAGTAATAATCCCAGTGTCAGAATAGCCAGACCCACGCCCCGGTATGCCAGTTTATAAAACTTAAGCAGTACCCGGATCCTCTTATCATCATGCTCTGCCAACGGCTTATACAGCTTGAAAGTAATGGCCGTATCAAAGCCCAGTTCTGTCAGAGACAGCATACTGATGATATCAGAGAAATATCCATTGATCCCCAGGTAGCTTTTCCCCAGCGTGGCAATAAAAACTGTCCTGGTCACGAATCTTAAGATCGTGATCAGGAGTTGGCCGCCAAAGCTCGAAAAGATATTCAGAACAGAGTTCTTTGTCCTTGAATTATTTTTCAAGATCACTCACTTTCCTGAGAAGCAGACAATATCTTCTTCAGATGTCTGTAATTAGCGCGGATGTGATGCGGGCAAGCCTTTACAGCACTGAACCAGCTACGGAAGGCCTGTTTTTTCTGCCCGGCCTTAAGATAAAACGGTATCAGCTTCATTGCGCGGATCCAGTAGATCTCCGGATCTGCATCGATGGTTTCCTTATACTTCAGGTATATCCGCTCCAGACCGGCGATCTTCTTCACCGCATCTGTGCTGATCTGGGTGCCTTGATGAACATGATATCTGACTGCTGTCACATCGGCCAATGCCGCTTTATACTCTTTCAGAAGCCGGATCCAGACATCCGCATCCTGGGCAGACTGCATCTCTTCGTCGAAGCCTCCTATTTTTTCAAGAGCTTCTTTTCTTAGCAGCGGGAAGGAAGTAGAACCTATAAAATTCCGTTTCAACAATTCTTTGTAAGGTTTTTCTCCGCAAAAATCCCTGTGGATCTCCTCTTCTTTCCCGGTATCATCAAACACCCGGATATTATGACAATATACCAGTGCTACTTCCGGATCAGAAAACAACGGCAGCATCTTTTCTACTTTTTCGGGAAGCCACTCATCATCATCATCCAGAAAACCGATGATGCTGCCACGGCTTTCTTTTATTCCTGTATTTCTGGCAGTGCAGGCTCCCCGGCAGGTCTCGTGGGGGACATAGCGAAGGGGACGGCCTGATGAAAGGCCGCTCGCTTTCACCATTTCAGCCACGGCATCTCTCTCCGGAAAGTCAGCCGGACTGTCATCCACGACCAGAACCTCTATCTCAGGATATGTCTGACCAAGGACACTTCGAACTGCCCTCATTACGATCTCAGGAGACCTTTTACAGGTGGTGATCACACAAGAAACTAATTCCATTTCTACTTACTCCTGTGGCAGCCGGATCCAGTCCCCCATGATCCTGTCCCACTCTTCCGGATATAAAGGTCTGAATCCTGCTCCCCGGTAAAAAGTCATTTCACCAAGGTAAAGCCGGCCCTGTACAGCATAAAAATCACAGCGGATATGGCTCAAGCCCTGGCTCAGTTTACGTGAAAGATCCAACAGATGATCAAGAAAATCCGGTTTATTCATTTCAAATGCTGAATGTGGTATATCTCCTGATCTTACTGGAAGGCGGTTCCATGCTGTGTCATAAAAGTCTATACAAAGACCGTCATCAGAGAAACGGCCGCTGCAGATTTCCAATACCTTCGGTATCCCGTCAAAACATAAAACCTTATAATCTGTAAGCCCCTCCGGTCCCGCATCCAGATAAGGTTCAGCGATGATCCGGCGAGGCACATCCTTATAAGGCCATTCTCTGTATTTTAAATAATAGTCTGTTTTAAGTCCTTTTGTCAGAACTTTTTCTGCCTGCTTTTTATCAAAATGTGTTATATCTTTGCAGATCACCACGCTATGGCTGTCATGAGTACACTTCAGGACAAACTGTTCCGGTAAAAGAGAAAAATCTATATCCTTAAATCTCTCCCATACCCCTAATGTCGGGATAATGTATTCCTCCCCGATGATGCCTGCCACATAAGCTTTTACGGCATGTTTATCAGCCATGACTGTATATACCGGCTTTCTGTCATAAAGCTTCAGCCACTGCAATTTCTCATTGTAAGTGACCGGATGTTCCAGGTCCAGTTCATATCCCATCTGCAGGCGGAATCTCTCCCGGATAAATTTTTCATCCGGCCAGGCATTACATAATCCATGCTGCATATTTTTCAGAAGCCGGAAATCTGCATCCGTCACATATTTGATCAAAGAGTTTATTTTACTCATAAATTATAATTCAAACTCAGATTTTTCCGGAAACACCTCTTCAAAGGCCTGCTGCAGACGATGTTTCACTCCTTCGAAATCATCTCCGAAGTACAAGTCATTCAGACAGATCATCTGATATTTCTGTCCGGCAATATCTTTGTACAAAGTCTGGTTGTGAGCTTCACTGTTTTTGATGGTGTAAAGAAATCCGGTCTTGATGGATCTGGGGCAGAAATCACCTTTCGCCACCTGCCAGAAAGAGAACAAGCGGCTGCTGAGATCCGAAGATTCCCGGAATTTATGCTGGCAAGTCCTGTCCAGCAGCTCCGGTTCTTTCTCCCATACTTCTTCAAATGTGGATTTCTTCAAAGAATACGGTACATGCATGGAACGAAGGCCTGTGAATTTATTCAAGGGAAGCAGCAGCAAATTATGGAAGATCTTGCTGCCATACTTCAGCGAGAACCATTTAGTCCAATGTTTCCGTATGGTTTCTTTCTTATCAAAATAACGGTTGATCAGTACCATATTATAGATAAGAGTCGCATAATAATGCTCCGGAGGAATAGGATCTCCATATTCATTCTCTCCGTTGATCAGTTCTGCATGAAGGATCGCTATCTCCCGGGGCAGTCCGTTCTTAAAGAAGTCTGTCTCTTTTGTGGGTTTCAGAAGATACATGTCGTCATTAAAATAGACAAATTCTTCCGAAAGGCCGGGGATCCGGTGCAGGTTCAGTTCAATGGTCCGGCTCGAGAAAGTGGGAAGATACTTTTCAGGAATATAATCCTTATGATTGATGATCGTAAGCTTTGGATGTGCTGTATTCAGCCATTCAGGCAGATGTCCGTAAGTCACGAAAAAGACCCGGTTCACCCAGGGCGCGTTTTTTTCGATCCCTCTGAACCAGTACTTTAAAAGACCCCAGTCCCGATATCTTCCTTCCCGGTCGTCTTTTTCGTCTGCGTCCTGATATGCTGCTTTTTCACGGCGCCACTCCGGATCAGTATTATCTACCCAGGTGATCACAATATCTATTTTACTCATACAGATTCCTGATTATCTCATTTTTGGCCTTTAAACATAAAAAGGCCAGTTTTAGGCATTATTAAACTTATTATAAACCATCCATATATATTGTCAACCTTTTTAGCTTTTCTGAGGATATCAGACTTCGCAAAAGGTACCTGTTTCTTTCTGGCAGACCGAGTGTATGGCGGCGTTTCTCTTCCAGGACAAGTTCTGTATTTTTATTTTGGCTGAAATATGTACAGATAATTGATTATGGTCAAATGTTAGAAATACTGTCCTTCCGGTTGTTATTTTCCGGTTTTTCTGCTATACTATACGGGTTAATGTTATTACAGCACATCATGTGCGGCAGAATTTTCCACTAAAGAGATTAATGTATGAAAAAATTATCTTTGCATCTTCTTTCTCATGCTGTTCTGACAAATCGGAAACGGCTTCATTTGACTCAGCAAGCTCTTTCTGAGATGACTGGCATTCACAGGGCCATGATCTCTCAGCTGGAGCGTGAGCGGACCCGGCCTACTCTTTCTCAGCTTGAGACACTGGCTGATGTCCTGGACTTTGATATCGGAGCATTATTTGTGGAAGAATCTCAGGAAGAGTTTTTCCCAAAACAGCGTTTTCGGATCGCGGTGGCTGGGACTGGTTATGTAGGTCTGTCTCTGGCAGTGCTTTTATCTCAGCATCATCAGGTGACCTGTGTAGATATCCTGCCGGAAAAAGTAGAAAAACTGAGCCGTTTTGAAAGTCCTATCCAGGATGACTATATCGAGACTTTTTTCTCCGAAGTCAAGCAGGGCCGCAGGCAGCTGGATTTCACGGCCACGCTTAATGCTGAAGAAGCTTACGGGGAGTCGGATTATGTCATCATAGCGACTCCGACGAATTATGATGATAAAACGAATTACTTTGACTGTTCTTCCGTGGAGGCTGTGATCCGCCTGATAAAAAAGGCCTCTGAAGGAAAAGAAAAACTGCCGGTCATTGTGATCAAATCCACGGTCCCGGTGGGTTTTACAGAGTATCTGAAAAAGAACTATGGTCTGGAGAAGATATTCTTCAGTCCGGAGTTCTTAAGAGAATCAAAAGCACTCTACGATAATCTCTACCCCAGCCGGATCATTGTCGGCTTCGATGAAAAGACCAGAGAAGAAGCTGAAATATTCGCTGCTCTTCTAAAGCAAGGTGCCCTGAAAAGGGATATCCCCACCTGTTTCATGCCTTGTGCAGAAGCAGAAGCTGTAAAACTTTTTGTCAATACCTATCTGGCTCTCCGTGTTTCTTTCTTTAATGAGCTTGATACCTATGCCGAAGTCAAAGATCTGGACACCGCGAGTATCATCAAAGGGATCTGTCTGGATCCGCGTGTGGGTGATTATTATAATAATCCATCCTTCGGATATGGCGGCTACTGTCTGCCGAAAGACACAAAACAACTGCTGGCCAATTATCAGGATGTTCCGGAAAACCTGATCCAGGCCATCGTCACCAGCAACAGCACCCGGAAGGATTTTATCGCCGACCAGGTCCTGAAAAAGGCCGGTTACTACAGCTATTCGGATAATCTTTATGATTCAAAGAGAGAGAAGTCTGTCACTATAGGTGTTTACCGGCTGACCATGAAGACGAATTCCGATAATTTCCGCCACTCTTCCATCCAGGGGGTCATGAAGCGTATCAAGGCCAAAGGAGCTTCCATCATTATTTATGAGCCTTCTCTCCCGGATGGTTCCACTTTTTTCGGGA
Organism: uncultured Eubacteriales bacterium; assembly: GCA_902783795.1. Taxonomy (GTDB): domain Bacteria; phylum Bacillota; class Clostridia; order Lachnospirales; family Lachnospiraceae; genus UBA1267. The sequence goes on along the minus strand of CACZSO010000169.1, from coordinate 11,057 downwards.
GCCTGATCATCAATGACCTGAAAAAGTTCAAGAACAGCTGCAGCTGCATCATCGCCAACCGTTATGATTCCCAGCTGGACGATGTTTCTGAAAAAGTCTATACTCGTGATCTGTTCAGGAGGGACTGAGCAGCCTGGCAGAATATAGCAGGGACGGCACGGTTTGAAAACCGTGCCGTCCCCTTTTCATGTCTTAAATGATCCTGTCATGCAGCCGGCAGCTATGGCCGGCTGCTTTTACGTGATCATTATTCTGTGAAGATCACAAAGTCATCCATGCTCTCCAGACCAGTGATCTGAAGGACAGACGCATCTGTAACCACTTCATCATTACCCACTACGTAGACCTTGTTCAGATCCAGTTCTCCGACATACTGCTTATTGATTTCCACAGTCGTCTTTTCATTGTTTCTGGTCAAGATCATCGGAGCCTTCATGGCAGCTGCAAGAGCACCGGAGATGAGACCGTCACCATAACCATTGGTATTTGTTCCGTTAAAGATGATGATGGTTTCTGCATCCTTATAGTATTCTTTAGCGACTTCCACAGAAGTTAAGTAGCGGTCGGCACCGGCCACACGTCTGGTCTCGCCGTAAGAGGCGATCAGATCATACTTCGCGGGAATCACCGCAGCTTCACCGCCAAGAACAGTGAAGGTCACACCCTTAGCCTTAAGCTCTTCAAGGAATGCCGTCTGTTCCTTACGCAGTGTCTCTGTAGCACCATTGACAAGGAAGATCGGTTTGCCCACAGAAGCTGCTGACAGACTGTCTGCATAGCTCTTGTTAGCTTCGACGACGATCACTTCCTCGCCTGCTTCGATCCCGGTGTAGTTCAGGATGTCAATATTGGTATACCAACGGTTAGATCCTGCAAATCTCTTAGTTGAAACGCCAGCTGTCTCCAGCTCAGTCTCAAATGCTTCAGAGATCGCGGAAGTACCGCCCAGGATGTAGACTTTACCGTCTTTATTCAGATTATCTGTGATATATTCTTCCACAGCCTTTCTGACTTCGGCTTCGTCTTCATCTTCAGCGCCGGCGATCAGGAGGACCGGAGCGCCTTCCTTGGCTGCCAGATAGCTTCCGCCTAAGGCATCCGCGAATCCGCTCTCACCAGTACCTCTGGCCACCACGATGGCATCGAACTTATCCACGCCGAGCTCGGCTTTCAGACGGTTGGCAATGACAAAGGAGGTCTTGTAGTAAGATTCACCGTATGCACGGACATGACTTGCCGTTTCCACAAGAACATCTGTATATGTCCTGCCGTCAAGCTCAGCCACAGCCGTATAAGTGGTCTTGCCAGCTTCTTTTTCAACCGTTACTTCTGCTTCGACAGTTACGGTATGAGCTTCATTTGTCTCACAGACGAAAGTTGCCGATGCAGTATAACCGTCTTCAGTCTTAGTCCAGGTCCATTCGGGTTCGCCCCATACATGTCCGGGTCCCTTGACCTCTAAGTCAAAGTCTTCTTCGATGCCTTCCAGGACTTCATTGCGCTCATCAGTAGCTACTGTGATGGTGCTGCCTTCGCATTCGGGCTGATCGAAGAATACATTGGCAATGGTCTTTCCGGCTGTGATACCATCCAGATCAGCAAAGGCCAATGTGACCACACCATTTTCTGCATCTGCAAAGACAGATCCAACTTCGCCTGAAATCTCAGCTTTCTTAAAGGTCAGCTTTTCAGCATCGTAAGTCAGTGTGTACTTGCCGTTTGTCACATCTTCTGCTTCGACCACAGCTACAGTCACTTGGCTTGTAACAGGTACTGCCTGAGGATCAAGCTGCTCACTGGCAGGAACTAACTCTGCATTCTGAAGAGCGGAAGCGGTATAGGAAGCACCGGTCCTGTTCAGACCGCCGGCTGCCTGGTCTTTCTTATCAAGAACAGCCAGTTTCTGTGCCCTGACAGGAGTACTGAGAGTTTCTTTCGCACCAGCTATGAAAGTCTTTGCTGCTTCTGACTGGAGAGGAATGACCTCTGCATCATAATCATCATTATACAGTGTCGTCAGGCTCGTACCATTAAAGCCAGCCACCAGGACTGCTTCCAGAGTGTCTGCCATCAGATCCACGAAGTAGATCCGGCGGTTATTGCTATTTGCCACCAGCAGACCATAATAGTCACCGTTATCCAGAAGAGAGATGGACATGGCGTTAGCATCGAAAGTTCCCGCTTCTGCAGACAGGCCTTCGATAGGAGTGGGTTCTCCCGTCATCAGAAGTGCATTGATTCCTTCCTCCGTTACAGGCTCTTCATCATCAACGCCGATAATGCCGATAAACATCTGTCCGTCACCATCCAGCATATAGAAAAAATGCTGACTGGTTTCTGTAAGCGATCCTGCATAGGTAATGGCTGAATTTCCTTCGAAATTCCATCCAGTAAGGCCATAGTCAGGTGTGAACAGCCACAGATTATCCTGTGAGAAGTAGATAGAAATAAATTCTTCTTTCACAGTACCTTCTTCTGTTTCTGCAACAAGCGGAGGCATATGCGCGCCATCACGGGCGTTATACTGAGTCGATCCAAAGCTTCCCAGGATCTCACTGCTGTAACCCTCATCAGAAATGATGGTCTCAACAACATTGCCGTTGCTCATGAAGCCCATGATAACGTCTTCAGAACGTCCGCCGCCATAGAGCGCACCGGCACATTCACCCAGAGGCTCGACTGACATATCGCCCAGATCCAGCCGGACAAAGTTTGCCCCGGTACTATCCACCAGCTGAGCATTAACGGTTACACCAGGCATGGAGGTCACAGCCACTACATTGATCTTTGTTGCGGCGAACACACCCTCTGCGCTGGCAGAAGCCGCAGTGATCACAGCGTCACCGGCTCCAACTGCCGTAACCAGACCGGTCTGATCCACAGTCGCCACTGCTTCATCAGAAGAGGACCAGATAAGAGTCTTATCTTCTGCTGTCATAGGCATGACTTCAGCCAGGATCTGGAGCTTATTTCCGGTGTAAAGGTTTGCAGATTCAGGTGTCAGCGTGATGCTGTTCACGGTAAAGGGATCTATTTCTTCTGAATAAGTCACCTTCTCATACAGATAAACGCTGTTTTCCGCCTGGTTGATGCTGAAGTTGTTATTGTAGAAACGAAGGTAACGGGTCCCATTATTATAAACGATGGACAGCCTGTTATTCTCCGCATCCCAAGTCCATTCATTATTGTTATTCGTGCCGGAAATACTGATATTACCTCTGCTCTGACGCAGATAGTAGTTGCCATTCAGGATCTTCCAGAACTGACCGGCATCGCCAGAGGCCGTAAATGTCCAGACCTCCGTTGCCACTACATCGTCACCATCGATAAAGGGAACAGCAAATCTGTCATTCGGTGCATAGACCTTAACAGCAGGACCCTGGACAGCTGTATTACTGCGGTTCAGGATATTGCCATTTCCAGCCTCATTGACACTGGCGATCAGGTATTCTTTTCCATCTGTAACTTCAGATGTAAGGATATATGCTTCCTTATCCACGATGATGGGGCCTTCACCGGTCCTGACAACAATCGCATACTCATTGCCTGCATAGTCAGCTACAAAGATCGTAGCTGCATTAGCGGCAGCTGCTCCTATGGCAACAGGATCAAAGGTATAGGTGACTTCCTGTCCGGCAGCTGTCTGCTCCGGTGTGAACATGGGGACGAACTGCTTCTTTCCGCTGACATCCAGAACGCCGATAGCGGCAATATACTGGTTATCTTTAGCGGTAACAGTGATGGTTCCGTCCTCGTTCTGAACGCCTTCAGCTTCCGGTGCGGTATCATCCAGCATGAAGGTATAACCTAAGAAGGCACCTTCGCCTATCTCGCCGCTGGCAAGAAGTTCACGGACCTGTGCCTGATTCAGCTGATAACCACTGTCATTCGTGTCATTTGCTTCAAAGGCATAGTATTCCGGAAGCGCATAAATGCCTGCCGTAAACTTATCACCTTCCTTCAGTCCGAGAGAACCGACCGCCACGTTGATGTTCGCGCTGGAGGTGCTGGTGCTCACCCATGAAGGTGTGTTAGCCTGAGTGTTGAAGTAAGCAGCATTCATGTTGCTGCCGACACTGCCCAGACTGATAATGCTTCCGTCTTCTTTGGTCACTGCCGTAAAGAGAGTGCCGGCGGGACGGATCAGGTTATAACGGGCCTGATAAAGTGTAGACTTGCTGTTAAGAGCCACCCTGTCTTCAGGGAACTCTTTTTCCACCACATAGGGGTTGCCAGTGAAGGTGGTTTCTGTCGTTGCTCCGTTATAACGGATATTCAGCAGGTTTGTGTTAGCATTTGCTGCCAGGAAATAAGAGCTCTGCTCACTTCCGTACAGCTTCTCGATATAGGTTACAGCATCATACATAGAAGGATCGGTCCAGGAACCGTAGAAGCCCAGGATCGGGATATGATGCGTCACACCGTCGTCACCCTTCAGGAAGGTGTAGCCTTCGACATAAGCACCCTTACGAGGTGAATTGTCAAGAGCTGCCTTCTGGGCATCCGTCAGTTTAAGCGTAACCGTAACAGTTGCATAACTGCCTGCAGGAACGGTATTACCTTCATAAGAAGTATTCTTCATCTTATCCAGCAGCAAGTATGCATCATAAGAGGTAATGGCTTCATCACCATCCATATCAGCAGCTTCAGCGTCAAAGGGAGCTTCTTCTGCCAATGCTCCGGTCACCTTATCTACGATAGCCTGGGCATCCAGAGAGTTGGTGACGCCGTCAATATTGACATCGCGGGCATAGGGTCCTACCACCCAGTCGACCTGAGCTGAGTTCTCCAGGTTTGTGACCTGATGAGCCAGAAGCTTGTTATCACCAGCCAGTGCCTGGGTAAACAGATCCGTATTTACTTCATAAACGATATCTTCATCGCCGAAGTTTTTGATGGTAAAGCTGTAAGTATAAGTACCGGTACGGGAAGGATCATCGCCAAGTTCCGCTTTGACTTTACCGTCAGCCGCACTGCGGGTAGCTGCTTTATCCATCAGAATAAAGGTCTTAGCCTGGACTGCCGCATTGACATCCACAAGACCGGCACCCTGATTCAGGATGGAGTAGTAATTTTTGGAAGCCTCTTCCTTTACAGGAACAGCTGTAGACATGATCACGCTTTCCGCAAAAGTACGGAAGGACACGCCTGTCTTCGCTGCCAGATCATCAGCACGGTAATGCTCGCCGATAACAGCGGTGATACCAGTGATCTGAGGTGCTGCCATAGAAGTACCGGACATCAGTTCGTACTGGTCATTGCCGCCGGCATAGCCGCCGGTAACCGCACGATGATAACCGTTAAGAGAATAAACAGATCCGCCGGGAGCTGTGATCTCAGGCTTCATGATCAGGGAGCCGGAGGTTCCCCAGCTGGAGAATGAGCTCATCTCATAGAATGCTACCGGAGTCTTATTATCCTCTCCGCCCACGGTGATCTTTCCGGTATAATAAGTAATATCGCCGGAAGTATGGGCTTCACCGCCTTCTTTGATGGCTTCACCTTCTGCCTGTTTGATGGATGCTACAGGATTCGTGTAGCTGTAGCCATCGAGAGCCATGGAGATAGTACCGGGCTGGTTATTGACGATGATCACACCGACAGCGCCCTGGGCCACGGCCGCATTCGCCTTCGCGAAGAAGGAGGACGTACCACGGTTACAGAGAGCGACCTTGCCGGAGACCACTTCAGAACCAAGCGCCAGGAACTGGTCACCTTCCAGACCCACGTTGGCGTTATCATTTACGCCGGGGCCGTCAATATAAACATACTCATAATCACCGGCAATGGTGATCATGGGCGCGTTGTTAGCAGCACCGCCGCCATCCATATAACGCAGTTCAAGGTTTTCATTGAACAGCAGGAAGGGAGCCTTTGTACCGCTGTCGTCGATAGACGCTACGGTAAGAGAATTGGCAAAGGAACCCGGGCTGCCGCCGGTATTCAGATTGATATCATCAGAATACAGCTGCTTCTGGCTGTCCCAGGAAGTATTATTACCTGCGGAAATAGAAACCACCAGGCCTTTACCTACCAGGTTCTGGAAAATACCACGATAAGTACCATTTGTAATGGTAGCCGGACCAGGAGCGCTGGAACCCAGAGAAAGGTTTACAGAATCCGCACCGAGCATCAGTGCATCCTCGATAGCTACCATGTAATCAGAATCATAAGCACCGCCGCCGGCACCAAAGACCTTCATAATGAAGACCTGGGCATCCGGAGCCTGGCCTACAACACCGACTTCCTTAGCAGCCTCGACGAACTCTTCACCCTTTTTCAGGTAGCGGTTCGCAGCGGCAATACCTGCCACGTGAGAACCATGCTCTTCCTGAGTATCATTTAAATGGTTGACAGTCGTATTTTCGTCAACATAGTTATAAATGTAGGGAAGCTTGGCATTGAGGTAGATGCCTTTTCCGTTAAGACCTTCAGCAGGAATATCATCCTCAGTCATTAATACGACTGTTTTACCAGCAGCCTGATCTTCTTCGATGGCATGCAGAAATGCCTCCGGATCATAGGACTGATGGTCTGTGTCAAGACCGGTATCGATGATAGCCAGTCTGCTGCCCGCTCCTGTATATTCTGAAGCATAAGGCAGGCTGGTCCCTGTCATATCACGGGCGCTGATCATATTAGGATGATCAGGCTCTCCGCCTTTTTCGGTTACGACCGGATCATACCGGTTTTCAAGAATCACATCTGCGACACCGTCAAGTGCTTTGATGGCGTCGATCTTACCGAACGGAACATAAGCGGAGATCATATTGCCGGCCAGGGTAATATTCCACTTGACCTGCAGGGCAGCTCCGCCTAAGATCTGCTGGGAAATCTGCTGAGCCATAGCATTCTGCTGCGCACGTAATGTCTTTCTGTAGGCAAGTGCTTCATTATTTTTGCCTATGCCCTGAATTTCATAACCTGCGTCGATAGCAGACGGTGCTTCTAAAAGAATAGAAACACGGACTGTATCGTTCAGACCATACTGAGGCGCTTCGATCTCTGTTTCCGCAGAAACGTCCGCATCACCCAGACGCTTGATATTCAGCGTACTGGGGTCGATCTCTTCGATATCCAGTTTACGGCCTGCACTTGCTTCAGAATTAATCCCAGAAGCCTGACCATTCCCTCCAGCTAATACAGTAGCTGCAGAGGAAAAGATCATGGTGAGTGCAAGAACCATAGAAAGGACACTCTTCAAGGTCTTTGTCATTCTTTCCTCCTTCTTTGACTGCCTTTTTCAGTCAATAAATGATATATAGAAACAAAACCTCCCAGATCTTTTAACCTCGATCAAGCATAAGGGAGTTTTCATTACTATCCGTTTATGGGAGTGTTAGTTAATGCACCATGTATGGATAATAATATTTTATGAATGCATAAAAAATATATATCAGTGCACTAATGCACTAAAGCAGGAAGGCCAAAAAAAACGACTTCCTGCAATATCCACATATAATACCACGTTTTGTCTGGAATTTCTACCCCTTTTTTTCATGATCAGAGACATAAAAATACCGCCAGCCATTCACATCAGGGCTGGCGGCTTTTTCATAGATGCTTTCTTTAGAAAATCTCTGTTTCTTCTTCTGTCAGCTCAAAGTCAAAGATGTCCAGATTCTCTTTCTGATGCTCAAAAGAATGGGACTTCGGGATAGATACGATGCCCTTCTGGAAGTTGCGCCTCAGCACCACCTGCGCCCAGTTCTTTCCATATTTCTCACCGATGACCTTAAGATGCGTCTTATCCAGATCGAACCTGAGGGGGCCCCAGGCCATAGGGATAATGCCGTTGGCTTTCATGAAAGCCACTAATTCCGCGTTCGGAGATCCCGGTGCGATCTTGACCTGGTCCACCATGGGCCGGATCCGGCAATGTGCCAGCAGATCCTCAAGGTCCGGGATCGTAAAGTTGCTGACACCGATGGACTTCAGTACGCCCCTGTCATAGTACTCTTCAAATACTTCCCAGATCTTTCTGGTCTCTTCCGGCTTACCCCAGGGCATGTGGATGAGGTACAGGTCAATGTAATCTGTCTTAAGCTTTTCCAGACTTCTTTCAATGGCCGCCACGGCATCTTCCGGCTTCCAGGAAGCTTCGTCCTGTCCCATGTTCCGTGTACGCATTTTTGTGGAGATAAAGATATTCTCACGGCCGATGCCGCTTTCAATGATGCCTGCGCCTACAGCCTCTTCATTGCCGTAGGATTCAGCTGTGTCAAAAAAGCGGTAGCCTGCCTTGATGGCCGAGACTACTTCATCCGTATGGCCGTCATATTTTCCGTCTGTTTTGGCAAAACTGTTGGTACCGCTGCCGACAGCCGGGATCTCCAGTCCATTCGCTAGTTTCATCATTTCCATATTATGTTCCTCCTGACATTTTTTCTCACTGTGATCTTTCACTTTCTATTGTAAGGCCTGGCAATAAAAAGTCAAGGAAATCTCACGGATGATACCGTTTCTTCAAAGGGATTTCCGCATATGAGAATTTCCACTAAAGTAATATTGACAAACCGGGAATATACGCCATAATTATGATATGGCTATCGTGTCCTGCGGAGCACTTTGATGCCGCTAGGGCCGATATAATTATAATGAAAGGGGCTCACACGATGCGGGAACCCGTCATTTCTTTTCAAGACTTCTCCTTCCAGTATTTCAGCCAGGCGGAGCCTACTTTATATAATATTGACCTGAACATCTATCCCGGCGAGAAGATCCTGATCGTGGGGCCTTCCGGCTGCGGCAAAAGCACCCTGGCTCACTGCATGAACGGGCTGATCCCCTATGCTTACAAGGGCACCATCACCGGAAAGCTGATCGTGGATGGAAAGACGCCGGAGGAAAGCAGCCTGTTCGAACGTTCCCGGAAGATCGGCACGGTCCTGCAGGATTCGGATGGCCAGTTCGTGGGACTGACCGTGGGAGAAGACATTGCCTTTTCCCTGGAAAACGACCTGGTACCCCAGGAGACCATGAAGGAAACTGTGCTGAAGGCAGCGGAATTAGTGGACATGGCCAGCCATCTCTCCTCATCCCCTTACGAGCTTTCCGGCGGGCAGAAGCAGCGGACTGCCCTGGCCGGCGTCCTGGTGGACAATGTGGATGTCCTTCTTTTTGATGAACCGCTGGCGAATCTGGATCCTCTGACGGGAAAGACCGCCATAGACCTGATCGACAGGATCCACCGGGAATTTAATAAGACTGTCATTATCATTGAACACCGGATGGAAGATGTATTGTACCGGCAGGTGGACCGGGTGGTCGTGATCAACGACGGGCACATCGTTTCTGACAGTACGCCGGACGAACTGGTGTGTACAGAGATCCTCCGGTCCCTGGGGAACCGGGAGCCCTTATATGTCACTGCGCTGAAATATGCCGGTATAAAGCTGGTACCGCAAATGCACCCCGGTTATCTGGAAACATTGGACATAGAATCTATAAAAGCCCCACTGGCTGCCTGGCATGAAGCACTGCCCCTCCATGAGGAACAAGCACCTCAGGAAGTGCTGCTCTCCGTTAAAAACCTGCATTTTTCCTACACTAAAAAACGGGAAGTCCTGAAGAACATCAGCTTTGACATCCGAAAAGGCGAGCTGGTGTCCATCGTGGGCACTAACGGGGCCGGAAAAAGCACATTGGCGAAGGTTATCTGCGGCTTTGTAAAAGAGAGCAAAGGTTCCGTAGAATTCAGAGGCCAGGACATCAGTTCCTGGACGATCAAGGAGCGCTCCCTGAAGATCGGTTATGTGATGCAGAATCCGAACCAGATGATCTCGAAACCCATGATCTTCGATGAAGTGGCCCTGGGTCTGCGGATCCGGAAGGTCGATGAGGATACGGTAAAAGCTAAGGTGGAGGAAGCGCTTAAGATCTGCGGTCTCTATCCTATGCGCAATTGGCCGGTCTCCGCTTTGTCTTTCGGACAGAAGAAACGGGTCACCATTGCTTCCATGCTGGTCATGGACCCGGAAGTGCTGATCCTGGATGAACCCACCGCGGGGCAGGATTACCGGCACTATACGGAGATCATGACCTTCTTAAGAAAACTTAACCGGGAAGGCATCACGATCATCATGATCACCCATGACATGCACCTGATGCTGGAATACACCCACCATGCTATCGTCATCTCCGGGGGCGAAAAGATCGGCGATGATACGGCAGTAGCGGTCCTGACGGATGAGCAGATGGCAGAACGGGCGAATTTGAAGCTCACTTCTTTATATGAGCTGGCCATGAAAGCCGGCCTTTCCGATCCCCAGGGCTTCGTCTGGCAGTTTATAGACTATGAGGAGGCGCGGCGCGATGAAATCCAAGCTCTTTGATTATATCGAAAAGGATAATTTCGTCTTCAACCTGTCAGGCATGACTAAGCTTATCTGCTTCCTGGTCCTGACCTTTACGGTCATGTTTTCTTATGATGCCCGGGTGATCCTTTTTGTGCTGATCTTCTCCTTTTTAGTACTGCATTTTTCAGAGATCACCCTGTCAAGGATCCGTGTCATGCTCTATTATGTGCTGATCTTCATTGCACTGAATTTTATTCTGACCTTTATTTTCAGTCCTAAATATGGGGTGGAGATCTATGGGACGGAGCATGACCTGTTCTCCATCACAGAACGTTACACCGTCACTGCTGAGCAGCTGTTATATCAATGTACCAAGGTATTGAAATACCTTTCCGTGATCCCTTTAGGCATGATCTTCCTGCTTACGACGAATCCCAGTGAGTTTGCGGCTTCCTTAAGTTCTGTGGGCATCAGCTATAAAGCCGCTTTCGCTGTTGCATTGACGCTTCGCTACTTCCCGGACATGATCCGGGACTACAATGACATAGCCCTGGCCCAGCAGGCCCGGGGACTGGATCTTTCCAAGAAAGAAAAAGTTTGGACCCGGCTGAAAAATATGATGAACATTTTTGTGCCTCTGATCTTCTCTTCCCTGGACAGGATCGAAGTGGTCTCAAATGCCATGGACCTTCGGAGTTTCGGGAAACACAAAAAAAGGACCTGGTATGCTTTCAAGCCCTTGAAAAAGAATGATTATCT
>CACZSO010000168.1 GCA_902783795.1 uncultured Eubacteriales bacterium | reverse complement strand
ACCGAAAAAGAGCTTGTTGAGAGTGAGGGATGCCATTATCTGAGGCTCCCCTGCCAGGATCACAGCTGGCCTTACGAAGAAGCCATAGATATGTTCATAGACTTTGTCCAGAGTATTGATACGGAGCAGTCCTGGCTGCATTTCCACTGCCAGGCGGGGAAAAGCCGAACCGGTATTTTTATGGCGATCTATGACATGATGAAAAATCCGGATGTGGCTTTTGAGGACATAATGCTCCGTCACGCTATGACAGGCAGCAGCTATTTTCCCTACGCCGATGAAAGCAGTGATATAGCTGAGGTTTATGTCTTAAGAGCGAAACGTATCCGTCAGATCTATGACTACATCCAGGAGATGGATGGCGAATACAGGGTTCCATGGAGCCAGTGGATATCTCAACAGGAATAATGGATCGACGGGCCTGTATCCGAAAAATGAGGGCACAGGATGTCGGGACATGGCGGCTGTCTGCCGATATACTATGAGTGCAATGCGGAGGAGGTGAATGGTGTGCAAAGCTGGATAGAAGGATTTCAGAGATCCATAGATTATCAAAGTATCATTGGAGGGTGGTAAAATGCTGGATTATCGTATTGTTGAGAAAGCGCCATTTACGGTCATGGGAATCAGGCGCCAGTTTAATTCCGACACCGGCTATCAGGAGATACCCAAATTCTGGGACGAATGGTCTGGTGACATGAAGGGACTGAAGGGGATATTCGGTGTCTGCCTTGATATGGACGGGAAGGATTTTGATTACTGGATCGCGGACAACTATGTACCCTGGGAGGAGATCCCGGAAGGCTGCGAGTGGACAGTTATTCCAGGCGGTTTGTGGGCTGAGTTTAAATGCAGAGGACCTATGCCGGACAGTCTGCAAAGCGTAAATACGCAGATATGGTCGGAATGGCTGCCAGCGCTGAAGGGATATACGCTGGCGGGCAATTATTCCATAGAAGTGTATGGCCCTCCGACAGAGAACCCGGAAGATTACGAGAGCTATATCTGGATTCCCCTTAAAAAGGAGTAAGCAGCAGCCCGGCAGACAGCGCGGCTGCCGCGTGAAAACAAAAAAGAATACCAGAAAGCCTGAAAAACGGGATTTCGGGAGAGTACTGATAATGTGCTTTCCCGAAACCCGTTTTTTATATGGAAAAATGCTTGACATATATATCGCACTGCGATATCATATACATCGAAGTGCGATATATCGCAGTGAGACGTAAAGGAGAATATCATGGACGCGCACATTAAGAAGGTATATGTTCCGATGACAGAAACAGGTTTCTATATCCTGTTGTGCCTCAGGGAGCCAAATCACGGCTACGGTATAGTCCAGATGGTCAAAGAGATGACAAAAGGAGATATTGTTCTTGCGCCGGGAACCATGTATGGAAGCCTGTCAAAGATGGAAAAAGATGGATTGATCCGTTTTGTCCGCGAAGAGGACAAAAGAAAGATCTACGCGATCACTGATCTTGGAAATGAAGTCTTGAGTATTGAGATGAAGAGAATAGAGCGGCTGTATAAGAACATGAAGGAGATGGGATGATGGGAAGCAGGAAAACGGTGTTTAAATTTTTCACAGTTCCTCAATACCGGCAGGAAGAAGACTACCTGAGCTCGATGCATGAAAAAGGGTGGCATTTTACTCATGCAACAATTCCCGGGTTTTATCACTTTAAGAAAGGCGAACCCGGACAGGTCACTTACAGGCTTGATTATAACCAGGACGCAAACAGGAACAAAGAAGAATATATCCAGCTGTTTTCCGATTGCGGATGGGAGTATGTCTGCGATTTTGTCGGATACAGCTATTTCCGGAAGGAAGGGGCGGCCGGAGAGGAAAGGGAGGAGATCTTCTGCGATGATGCTTCAAGACTGGACATGATGAAAAGAGTATTCAGGGGTAAGATCTTTCCGCTGATTTTAATATTTGCATTGATGATCCTCCCGCAATTATACATGAATACTGTTGGATATGGCGGCGGAAGCGTTGTTCAGGATGTT
>CACZSO010000167.1 GCA_902783795.1 uncultured Eubacteriales bacterium | reverse complement strand
TCTACTACATGAAGCTGCATGAAAGGTTCATCTTCCATCACATTTTCATAGCAAAGCTCTATATTCTCCGGAAGCTCTTTTAAAAGATCTTTCCAGAAAATGATACTCCGTTCCTCAAACCATGAAGGAAAATATATGAGGGGAACAAAACCGGAATGGACAATGATCTTTCGGATCTTATAGTGTTCATAGGCCAATGTCACGGCCTGCAGATACCGGTCATGAGCCAGCTGAAGTGCTTTTTTGTCAATAGCACTGGGGTGCAGCTCATTAAAACAGGCATGGAAGGTATAATGGTCCGTGCAGGCCATTTTCCGCCTCACCGTTACATCGGTCTCATCAAAAAACTCATCCATGTTCCAGGCAGTACAGTACTCCGCGATCTCCAGACCCAGACCATACTTTAGTGCAAGTCCGGCATCATCTTCTGCAACAGTGGAAATATACAGTTTTTCAGGAGTTAAGATAGTTTCATTCATCATATCCCATACTTTATATGCATCCGCTCCAGCTTATCGCCGAAGGGTTTTCGCAGGATCCACAGGTAGATCACGTTCGAGACCACATAAGTGATGGTATAAGGCAGCGCTGTCGCAAGGGCGGCCGCATAAAGCTCCCAGGGGAAGCCCTCGTTATACCAGAGAACCGTCCAGATATCCATGATAAAGGAATAAGCGATACCTGAAATGGCTCCGTACAGACACAGCAGGATGCGGCTCTTTTTAAGCCCGGGACTTAACAGTCCCGCCATCAGTCCCATCATGCCTAAGGCAAACATCTGGAAAGGTGTCCAGGGTCCCTGACCAAAATGGAAGTTCGAGATCACTGCTGCCAGCGCCCCCACCAGAAACCCGGTCTCTCCGCCTAAATACATCCCGGCGATGATCACTAATGCAGCCATAGGATTGACTCTCGGGATAAACCGGCCTACTACAGCCAAAGCTGTCATGACCGCTGCCACCATGAGCCGCCGGCTGCCGGTCTTCTTTTTTTCATATCCGGCAAAAAACAAAAACAACGACAATACCAGAACGATCAATGTGACCGCCGTATAGTTTTTCAGCCGGAATGCCAGATAAGCCCATACCACTGCCCCCGGGATCAATACAAAGGGGACCAGGATCCTGAGGATCTTCCTGATCATCTCACTCCGGATCACCATGATCTTTCACCATTTTCTTTCAAAATGGCCTCCGCATCCTTCAAGGTAACGATCTTTTCATATAAGCCCCGGGTCATCCGGTTGATGCTGGTGGTATAGAAATAATTCTCACTGAAGAAATCATCCGGCACGCCCGTGGAGGTGATCTCGCCCCTGAAGAACATAGCGCACCTATCAGCGATCTCCGCGGCAAATTCCACGTCATGCGTAACGATGAGGATGGTTTTTCCTTCCTTTTTCAGGCTTCTTAAAATATCGGCGATCATCCTGCGAGAACCCGGATCCAACCCTTTCGTAGGCTCGTCCAAAAGGATCAGCCGGGGTTTTGCTGCCAGCACTTTCGCAAAGCCCAAGAGCTGCTGTTCTCCTCCGCTTAAATCATATGGATGACGCTCATATAAATGGGTCAGATCATAGGGGAGCGACAGTTTTTCCGCCTTTGCGTCTTCCAGTTCTTCTTTTACCGTATTACACAAAAACAATGTCTGCACATCCTGGGGCAGCATGGCCAGGCATTCCTGATATAAAGTGCGGTTTTTATACTCCCTGATATCTTTGCCGAACACCCGGATCTTCCCGCGGTAGGCTTTTCTTAATCCGGCAGCCACAGATAAAGCCGTGGATTTCCCGGATCCATTGCCGCCCAGAACGCAGAAAATCTCTCCTTCATTCACCTTAAGTTCCAGCCCGTTCAGCACATCCGGCAATGTTTTTTCATACCGGAACATGATGTCTGTAAGCTCCAGTGCTGTCTTGCTTTCTGGCTGATAAGCTGGTTTTTTCAGCGATAAAACATCCCGTTTAAAATGTTCTTCAATAAAATCACGGCCTTCCCGTACCGTCAGCGGGCAGGCAGCCTCTTTTATATCAAAAGCGTGATACAGGCGTACTGCGGCAGGCATATCATAAAGAAGCTCCGGCCATTCTTTTAAGCCTGCTGCTGTTTTTTCCGGTGTATCATAAAGAAGGACCTGTCCTTCTTTCAAGACCAGCAGCTTATCACAGGCCGGAATAGCTTCTTCCAGTCTGTGTTCCACCAGGATGATGGTCAGTGACAATTCCCGGTTCAGCTTTTTCAGTGTCGCGATGAAATCTGATGCTGCTATAGGATCCAGCTGGGCTGTCGGTTCATCCAAAAGAAGGATCTCCGGCTGGGTCACCATGACAGACGCCAGGTTTAAGAGCTGTTTCTGGCCGCCGGACAGAGACGTCACCGGTTTTTCAAACCACTCCTCTATGCCGAAATAACAGGCCATTTCAGAGACTCTCCGCCGAATGATATCCTTTGGATATCCCAGGTTTTCCAGACCGAAAGCCAGTTCATGCCAGACCTTATCTGTCACGATCTGATGATCCGGGTACTGCATGACAAAACCGATGCCGGTGGCTGCTTCCCGGTCGCTCAATTTTTCTGTATCCTCGCCATTAAATAAGACACGGCCGCTCTTTTTTCCGTTCGGTATCAGCTCTCTTTTCAACATGCGGAGCAAAGTGGACTTTCCCGACCCGGTATTCCCTGTCAATGTTACAAAAGTCCCTTTTTCAACCGTAAAACTGATATCGTGCAGTGTCTCTTCTGCACTTCCCGCATAGGAAAAGCTCACATTTTCGACAGATAGTATTTCCATGATATTCTATCCTCCAAATAAAGCATCTCCGGCAGCAGTGCAAGTAAAGTGAAACAAATATAAATGAATAATGTCCCTGTTGTATTTTCGGGTAACTGAAGGACCGGATAATAAACAACTTCTGCATGATGCAGAAT
Source organism: uncultured Eubacteriales bacterium (assembly GCA_902783795.1). GTDB lineage: Bacteria > Bacillota > Clostridia > Lachnospirales > Lachnospiraceae > UBA1267. Next base: position 5,144 of record CACZSO010000167.1, on the reverse strand, counting down.
CATAAGAACAGCCGGGACCAATGACAGGACCAGGGTGATCAGCACCAGAAGACCATCATATTTTGTAAAACGGAATAAGGAAAAATAAGTTCTTCTTCCCGTTCCATATCCTCTGGCCGCCATACTGTCTGCCGTTATGATCCCGTTCTCCAGCGCCCAGGTGACAATGATAGAGAAAACTCTCAATCCTCCCCGCACATCATCGATCATATTGTCCTCTTTATAGAGCCCTATGCCTTTTTGCGCCAGGTGTACTTTCTTTATCTGGTCACGGAACATTGGCACATACCGAAGGGCCATGGATAACACCTGGGCAGTCTTCGGAGACAGGCTTCCCAGACAATATAACAGCTTATCCTCCGTCATGATCAGGGAGAAACTGCGGAACCAGTATAGGGTGCCGATGATCTTGACGGAAGCAACGATGCCGTAGATCAAGGCTTCCAGAGTCACCGGATTATCATTCAGGACAAACAGGACCGTGACGCCGTTATGATACACCAGGGGATTGATCAAGGCGAGGATCAGTCCTAATCCCAGGAACAGCAAATGCTGCTTAAACCCCTTTTTCGGACTGATAAGGCAGAAAAAGACCACAGCGCACACAAAAGAGATCCCCAGGATCACCGGATTCATGGTAAACATGGTGATAAGAGTTACTGCCAGGAAAAATAAGGCGGCCGCTATAGGATTACATTCAGATAAAGCTCTCATATTAGGTTTATTACTGACTTCTGTGCCTGAACATCATGCATGTTGATTTCTGTTATCTTTGTTCTGTCGAATCACCTTCTGATAAGCAATACGCGGCGAACCGTTCATCAGATAAATGATGCCGCAGCGCTTGAAACCATTTCTTTCAATCAGTTTCTGCATGATCAGATTATCTTTATGAGTATCGATCCGGACATCACAGCCCGATCCCTCGGCAAAGGCCAATGCTTTCTCAAAGATACCATGCATCTGTCCGTCAGATGCGATCCGGTGGATCGTGACATAAAGCTCATTATTCAGCCACTCACCGTCTTCTATGATCCGATAAGTGGGTTCTTCTCCTGTCAGAAGAACAAAGATACCATGGACCACACCGGTATCATCCGTGATCACATAAGACCGGCTTTTCTCAATATCCTCTAAGATCATCTCTTTCGTTGGGTTCGTATGCCCCCATTGGTCAGGATTTCCGTTCCTGATCATCTGATCCTGGGCATAATGATAAATAGACATTAGTATATCGATTTCTTCCGATAAAGCGAGTCTGATCATAATAAAACTCCTGATCAAAAGCATTTGGCTTTATTGTAACAGATTGAGAAACATTTGTCACGAAAAGGTTTAGAGAAATAGCAGGTTTTTCGCCGCAAACAAAAAACAGGCATACCATAGGCTGGTATGCCTGAAATGACTGTAAGATAAGCTTACTATATCTGTTTCTATATCTGCTCTTCTTTCTTAAACTTCCTGTTTCTTAGTAAAAAGCGGGATCAGATTGATCACCGCCAGGATCACCATCAATCCGGACCAGATCTTCAGATCGCTGTAACTGCCGGCCATGGAGAACCCTACCAGGGCACCTATCAGAAATACTACGACAGCTGCGATGGATCCGCCTTTTCCTTCCTTGTTTCTGGTCGCGATCATTATGATGCCGCCGGTAAGCAGCATGATAGCTGCGATGGTTCCTGCTGTCCCGCTGACTTCTCCGCTTTCAGACAATGTATTGAAGAGACCTGCCGCGCAAGACTGAAAAATCACAAAAGCCGACAAGACAATACATAAGATACCCGCCACCAGTTTAAATGTTTTCATGGATCTAACCTCCTTTTTCCTGTCAATTACGGTTCATAAATGACCGTATCTTTAAAAACATCTCCATCCAGCCAGTTATTGCTGTCATAGATATGAAGGATGAATTCTATTATTTCTACTTCTCCGATACCATTTTCTTCAAAAGCAGAATCGGAAAAACTTATACTGCTGTAATTACGTTTTCCCGGAAGTACAGACGATGCCCAGAAAGGATCTATCATAAAACCATTGACCGAAGCATCATCCGCCGAGAAAGTCAGCGTCGCTTGACTTTTATTTTCCAGATAACAGTTAAGACTGTATCCCCAGATGCTGTCATTCTCCGTTTGGATGATCACGAATGTGCAGACTTCATTATCAAGGATCACTTTTTCAGATGCAGAGGACTTGCGTTCCGGATACACGATTTCTGCTGAGGTCTTTCCTGTGGGATATATTGTGAAGGATTCTTTATGAAAATCCTCTGCCATCCAGTCATCTGCATCATAGACTCTCAGAGTAAATGTTATTTCATCTGCCGTCTCGATACCGCATTCTTTCATCTGGGAAGCGCCGAAAGTCATGTCACTGTTTGCTTTCTTACCGGCAGCTACAGAAACAGCCCAGAAAGGATCCATCATATAGCCGTTCATGGATACATCATCCACAGAAAACATCATATTCTTATCTTCTGTTTTATTCTCGCATAATACTTTTATCTGGAAGCCCCAGATGGGATCTGTTTCTGCTTTAAGGATCTTTATGGCACAGGATTCGCTGTCGAATAAGGTCAGATCCTGTAAGGTATAGGTCTCTCCGGCTTTTTCAGACGAAGTCTCTGGTTCTTTTTCCGTACTTTTTTCTGTCTCCGTACTTTTCTCTGTCTCCGCCTTCGATGTAACTGCTGATTCCTGTTCCTGGGATGAAGCAGATTCCTTTGTGCCTGCCTTCTGAGTTTCTGTGGCACTTTCAGTTTTTTCCTGGCTTACAGTCTCAATATTCTCTGAAGGTGTACTGTTCTTTTCTGAAGACCCGCTGGCCAATGCCATCATTGTGAACATGAGAAATACCAGCAGAAGACTCAGGATCTTGAAGTTCTTTTTCATGATTTTCATTTCCTCTCTTTTTATTTTTCCACAAAAATAGGATAACAGTTCCCATAGCTGTTGCCATAAATTCAAGGATCATATCTAAAGGATCAAATGTTCCGGGAAATCCGGCACTTAACTGTAATAATTCCACCATGATTTCAAACAGGACTGCATAGATCATGATCCGTATCAGGTCTTTTCCCTGGCATGATGCTGCCAGATAACAGGAAAACGTCAATGCATAAGCCCATAGAATATCACAGAAGTGGTTTCTGAAAAAAAGTGGTAAATAATGGTTTATTTTCTTAAGACTGGTACTTATTTCTTCACTTTTTCTTGTCAAGCCGAGGATAAAGACTGAAATATAGCTTTCAGTCCGGAAGAACACATAAAAAACCCCTCCAAAAACCAAGGGGATGAATATATTCCCTAGGATGAAAAGACTTAAGCCATTTTTATCTTTTTTACTTCTTTTGAGCATAAAAAGACCTGTCCTGCCAGATACGATTCCTCTCTCGGAATTATATCAGAAGCAGGACAGGCCTGTTCCCACCGTTTTGGGGTAATTTGAGTGTTTTATTCTGATGTTTTCGCAGGTTTCAAAGGTTCCATCCCATGTTGAAGCAGCAGTTCATTAACATCCTCCACTTCATACATGCCGGTATTAAAGGCGATGATCAGTACGGCATCCCGGGGGATCCTGGCGTAAAGTTCAGACATCCCATACAGCTTCAAAAGGGTCTGGGCTTCTTTCAATGTGCAGTGAGCTCCCAGAAGAAGCCGCAGGACCGTATCTCTCTGCCTGGTATGTTTTTCCTGGGATATCAGTTTGTATCCATAACCTTCGGAAATATCTGCTGCCAGGAACACATTTTGGAGACGTATCCCTTTCTGCCTGGCCACTTTTTTAAAAGTGCTTGAAAAGAACCGTTCGCCACTGACCAGGCTCTCCTGATTCTCCGAAAGATATTTGGCAGCCGAAGATGCGTCTGCGTTCATCAGGATATTTTCCAGAGTGCCTGTCGTCTTTTCTTCTTTTTTCATATCATTCCTCTTTCAGAGTATGTATATTCCGGCATTGAAACTATACCGAGGCTTAACGTGCTGCCGTCCATACGGTTTACGCCTTTTTTATCAATAGTTCCAACAGATCCACCAGGATAACTACCAGTAACAGGATCACAAAGTCTGCTGCTGCTATAACTAAGATCCTTAAAAACCGGTTCTTGATCTTTGTTATCCTGAGTTTATCCAGAACATGCAGATAATTACAGCTGAATAAAATGGGGAGCAGGAAAAAGAGAAAACAGAACAGACGGTTCAGCCAAACTATCGGCGGACTCGCATTCTCAACTCGCTGTACGCAGCTGATCAGGACTAATATAATATATCCGGCCAGAGACCATCCTCTGACGCTCTTTTTTTCTGAATTTAGTCCCGGAAACAGATATTTGCTCCGTGACTTTTTATTCTGTTCCGGTGTTTCTCTTTTTACCTCTCGTACCTGCCGGTTTTCATCTGAAGCTATGGGTACCTTCAGTTTTTCGAAGGCTTCATATAAAGCGTCGTCTGAACGAAACCGCTGAGATGGCTCCATTTTCGTACATAAAGCGATAATCTCACCCATCTCGCCTTCGGCCGGTTTTTCCTGGGGATAGGTGCCTGTCAGCATGACATTCGCAAGAACACCCAACGAGTAGATATCTGTTTCTATACCCGACTGTCCGAATCCATACTGCTCCGGTGCTGCATAGCGGAAAGTCCCGATCAGCCTTGTGTCCTCATATGCATCACGGCGATACCATTTGGCGGCATTCATATCCAGCAGCATGACACCGCCATCTTCTTTTAAGATCACATTGGACGGTTTTATGTCACGATGGATGATGGGAGGGTCCTGGGAATGCAGCCGTTTTAGGATCTCTATCAGGCCCAGCATGATCTGTCTGGTTTCTTTCTCAGACAATGTACCTTTTTCTGCAAGGATATCACTGAGGGACTGGCCGCTTACATATTCTTCTATGACGACCAGCTCCTCCTGATTCCGGACAGCTTCTATTATCCGGGGTATCCCGGGAATATAATGCTCCTTAAGATACAGAAATACACTTTCCTCATAAACCTTCAATGTCTTTTTGACAAAGATTTTCTGATTCCCTGTATGTTGTACCAGCACAACATTGTGCTCATGATCGATCTCGGCTATCTGCTGATAAAAAGAAAGCCGGTACTCTTCTTCCAGCGTCATAAGCCAGATCCTTTCTT
>CACZSO010000166.1 GCA_902783795.1 uncultured Eubacteriales bacterium | reverse complement strand
GTCTCTTCCTACAGCCCCACCATCTGCGCTGAACGAAACGCCTTTTTCAAGGCCATCAGCGAAGGAGAGCATGAGTTTGCGAGACTCGCCATCGTAGGCGGGAAAAGGGGAGAAACATCGCCCTTCTGTGCGCCCTGCGGCGTCTGCCGGCAGGTCATGGCAGAATTCTGCGGACCGGAGTTTAATGTGGTACTGGGAAGGCCCGGAAGATATAAGGAATACCGGTTATCGGAACTGCTGCCAGTCATGTTTACGCCAAAGGATCTGTTAGAATAAGGCAGTCTCATCCGTAAGATTAGGCTTCCCCCTCGGGGGCAGCTGTCAGCGAAGCCGACTGATGAGGGGGTCCTGGTCATTACAGATATAAATACCAACTGCCGGACCGGGACTATATGAGGAAAACAGCATGAGTGATCAGATCATCAACAAAGTCATGATCAACTGGAATAAGGTAGCAGAAGACAGCTACCTTCGGAGTATTGAGGCCATCAGCGGGGTAGAAGAGATAGTCTTTGACCATGCGGTGACCTTTTTTGTCGGGGAAAACGGCAGCGGGAAATCCACGCTTTTAGAAGCTATTGCCGTGGCTTTCGGATTCAATCCGGAAGGCGGGACTAAGAATTATCTGTTCTCCACCTATGATTCCCACTCACCGCTCCATGAAGCCATCCGTTTTTCACGGGGCATGCGAAATGCCGGCTGGGGCTATTTCTACCGGGCGGAAAGCTTCTACAATGCAGCTACGAAGGAAGAAGAGTATGGCAGAGCGCCGGGAGGACAGTCTCAGTTCTATCATAAACAGTCCCACGGAGAAAGCCTGCTGACCCTGGTACAGAAGACCTTCCGGGCCAATGGCATGTACCTGATGGATGAGCCGGAAGCAGCCCTGTCCCCCCAGCGGCAGCTGACCCTTCTGATAGAGCTGAACCGGCTGGCTAAGGCCGGGGCCCAGTTTATCATTGCCACCCATTCCCCTATCCTGACCGGTCTGCCTGATGCCCAGATCCTGGACTTTGACTCAGGAAAGATCCACCCTTGCAGCTATGAAGAAACAGACTGCTACCGGGTAACAAACATGTTTTTGCAGCATCGGGAACAGATCATGAAACAGCTGCTGAAAGAATAAGGCTGCCATGATCATATAAAAACCGATACTGTATATCAATACCTGTGTACGAAAATGATACAGAACAGAAAGACCGGCGTAGATTTACTCATAAAACGGGACTGCTCTTATGAAGAGATCCGCCTGGAGAAAATCGTCTTCCCTGTGGTCAGGGAGGAATAGGGCTTTGGATATATTAAATCGCCGGCACAGAATTACGATGGCATTCAGGACGTCAGGAAGATTGAAACTGCCGGCCTAGATATTGACGGAACTGATGCTAATGAGATCATGTCGGCTGCGGAGGCTGCTGAGACAGTGATGCAGACCGGCTGAAAGGCTCTGGCTTACATAGGGAGGCTTGATCTTGAAAAGAAATAAAATATGGAAGCTCAGGATGGCTGTGGCAGTTCTTTGTGCGGTCATCGTTACACAAACAGGCTGTTCCCTGCGGCTGCAGGAAAAAAAGATCTCTGTCCGGGTTTTGATCCTTCCCAAATTTGAAGTAGGTGAAATGGCCGGGGACTTTCCCGGTGAAGCACAGTATTTCTATGAGGAATATCTGGCCGGCGGCGTGACATATGAAATTGACGGAGTACCGGAAAACAATAAGCTGTATTATAAAAATGGCGCAGCCATGCTCGTTCTGGGACAGGGAAAAGTCAGTGCGGCACTAAGCACCCAGGCAGTTCTTTCGGATAAGCGTTTTGATTTTTCGAAGGCCTATATCGTGAGTGTCGGCTGCGGAGGAGCTGCGAAGGAATACGGGATCTTCGGCGATGTTTTCGTCATTTCCGAGGCTGTGGATTACGATCTCGGACACCAGGCGGATCCACGGGAATTAGCCAATAAGGATGGACCGACATGGTTCCATGATGAGAGCTATGATGACAGCGCTGTGATCCGTCTGGATCCGGGTCTTACAGACCGTGTATACGACATGGTGAAAGACGTTCCTCTGGAAACGACTGAAAAAACCGTAGATTTTCTCAGGAGGGAGTATCCTGAAGAGGCATGGGCACAGCGCAGCCCCCAGGTCTTGCGGGGTACGTCCATGACCGGTGACAACTACTGGAAAGGCATCTATGATCATATAAATGCGCTGCTGATAACAGAAACCTATGCCTGCAGAGATCCCTTTGCCATCACAGAAATGGAGGATGTGGCGGCAGGACTGGCCGTTAAAAATGCCGGACTGCTGGAACGTTTGATCATCCTGAGGGTAGGGGTGAATATGGATGTGTTTCCCTCGGGTGTGACACCCGAGATGCTGTGGGGGACAGAGGATCACATTGCCTCAGAAGACAGCATAGAATCGGTAGATATTTTTGAAACTGCCATGAAGAATTGCTTTGCTGCAGGAAAAGTGCTGATCGATGAGATCCTGGAAGGAACGTTTTAAGGAGGAACCAGGCCGGAGAGGGACTATCCGGTCTAGGAAAACGGTACGGCTTTGTTTGCCGCCGACTGTGGACTTGATAATGAGGACAGGTTCATATTTTATATGGCTGTGGGATCTGGAGCTGTGGATCGGATCATATGCTTTAAAAAAGATATCTGGAACAAGGGAACGGATCAGGATCCTTCCGTAAAGGAAAGGGAATATGAAAAAGGAAAAACACGGGGATTACTGGACGGCATATTATGATGCTGAAACGGACCGTTACTTCGCTGAGATCATATACACGAGCCGGGAGGGGCGTGAGCAGTATGACTACGAGATCACGCAGGATATATACAGCCGGCTGGGTACTTTTTCTGACGAATCGGAAAATGAACGGCTGATCAGGACGGGGAAGATAGCATATTCCTTTGAAAACACCATGTATGGGACACTAGGCCCGGAAAGAATGGTCTGGGACGAAGAAACCTGGGAAGCTATGGATCAGTCTGTTAAGAAACAGAAGAAAAAGAAGGGATCCTGATCTAAGATCAGACAGCCTGGCTGGGACTTAAAAAGATACGGTCCGGCAGCCCGGGGAAGTTCTATGGAATGTGATCATATGAGCGAAGAGAAATCGTTGTTGGAAACAACATTGAATACCCGCGACTTGGGAAGGTATCAAAGCATGATAACCGGCCGGCAGTTAAGAGCATGGCGGATATTGCGCAGCGATGTTCAGAATTATCCTTCCGTTAACGATATCCGGCTTCTTAAGAGTCATGGGATACAGACAGTCCTGGATCTGAGAGGCTGGGAGGATGTGAAGCGAAGACCCAGCGGATTTGCTGACCGGGAGGGGTTTTCGTATATCCATATACCCATCGAGGAAGGCAGCGGGAT
>CACZSO010000165.1 GCA_902783795.1 uncultured Eubacteriales bacterium | reverse complement strand
TTCCGGTGCCTGTTCCCTGATGGGGACTTTTTTCATCATATCCATCGAAAGGTCCTCCTTAGCACTCTCCGCAGCCGCCCTTATGGGCAGCGCCTTCTTTTGCTTTCAGATAAGCCCGGCCTTCTTCTGTCTTATAGATGCGGGAGCGTTTCATGGCCTGGTCGAAATCCACCAGGTGCCCATCAAATTCCGGTCCGTCCACACAGGCGAATTTGATCTCATCGCCCACCTGGAGCCGGCAGGCCCCGCACATCCCGGTGCCATCCACCATGATAGGGTTCATGGAGACGATGGTCTGAAGTCCGGTCTTTTTCGTAAGTTCACAGACAAATTTCATCATAATCAAAGGACCGATGGCCACACAGATATCATAAGCCTCGCCCTGACCGAACAAATGCTGCATCATGGCGACCACATTACCATTAAAGCCATAGGAACCGTCGTCAGTGGCAATGTAGAGATGATCCGCCACGCTTCCCATCTTATCCTCAAAGAAGATCAGGTCCTTAGTCCGGGCTCCGATGATCACATCGGCCTTATACCCGTGTTCCTTCATCCATTTGACCTGGGGATAGACAGGCGCCGTTCCTACGCCGCCGGCTACGAACAGATATCTTCTGTCTATCAAGGTTTCCGCCGGTTCTTTAACAAAGTCAGAGGCCTTTCCCAAGGGTCCGACAAAAGTATCGAAACCGCCACCCTCTTCCATCTGGGTCATCCGGAAAGTGGAAGCCCCCACTTCCTGGAATACGATGGTGATCACGCCCTTTTCCCGGTCGTAATCTGCGATGGTCAGGGGAATACGCTCTCCCTTTTCATCGATCTTCACGATGACGAACTGGCCGGGTTCGCAGGATAAAGCCACCCTGGGCGCTTCCACTTCCATCAGCCAGATCTTTTCAGCCAGCAGTTCTTTTTTTAAAATCTTGTACATACGCATCAATTGTGGAGTTTGATCTCCCGCAGCCCTCCTGCCGCAAAGTCAATGGTTGATTCAAAGTTGACGATAATAGTCTTGGAGATATATTCATCGTCCGGTGTCTCAAAGGTAACTTTTCCTGTATGGACTGTCTCATCCTTATCATGATACTCAAAGTAAGCAGCCCCGTCGGAATCATATTCAGCGACCAGGTCCGTTAACAGCGGTACCGTGGTCGAATTTGCCGCATCATAATCATAGATACTTAATGCCATGTGATTACCGTCATCCTGATGCACGGTGATGACCACACCCACGTGTTCATTATAACCGAAGGAGATCACCTTCGTCACGTCTTTTTCCACTGTGGGTTCCTTATCGGGAACGTATGACACATAGTATTCGCTGCTGGTCACATAATAACCGTCATCTGTCTTATACATGAGGAACGGCCGTCCATTATCCATGATATAGATCTTGGAAACGATATCGAAGGAACCGCTGAAATTCACCAGGTTTCCGGAAGCATTCATACCGTCGAACCTGGGGAGCTTATGGAAGACCAGGCCTTCCTGGTTATCTCCGGCCCGGACGATGGTAAGGACACCTTTTTCGGGAATCTCCTCCCCTACGACCGGCAGCCGGTGGACTTCCTCTTTCTTAACAGGTCTTAACGTGTAATCATGGACCTCTTCTGTGGTAGTCGTGGGCTCTTCCGTCGTGGCAGGTTCTTCCGTGGTGGTCGTAGGTTCTTCCGTGGTAGTCGTGGGTTCTTCTGTCGTTGTAGGTTCTGTTGATGATGAATTCGTTATATTATCTATGATCGCGGGAGTCTTGCCGGAAAAAAGCAAAAATCCCAGGATAATCGAAAGTATTATGATCAAAAGCGCAAGGATCGAGAAAGCAATGGTGAAACCTTTACTCCTAAACATGAGTACTCCTTAAGACCACATTGACCAGATCTGTGAATAAAAAACATGATCAGCACTTATCTTAAACAGTCTGGTCAGGGTATTCGAAGATTATAGCACAAGAAGCCGTTCATGGCAACTTTTGCCGCATAAAAACAAGGGAAAATATTTTACAGATAAAAATATTTCATGATAGTCTTCGATTCTCCCAGGATCAGAACGGTACTGTCTTTATCCATGACAGTGTCAGGACGGATATTCACGTTCAGCACATGATCCTTTCTGACGCCCAACAGGTTCATGCCATATTTGCGCCTCACCTGCAGCTGTTCTACGGTCTTCCCGTTCCACTCTTCCGGTACAGACACTTCATAAATGGCATGTTCTCCGCCCAGGTCGATATAATCAAAAACATAATTTGATGTGCACCGGATAGAAGTCCATGCGGCCAGCTGTTTTTCCGGATAGACCACTTCATCCGCCCCGATCCTTAAGAGGAATTTCTCCTGTATCTCAGAAGCCGCCCGGGCCACCACATGTCTGGCACCCAGATCCTTTAATAAAGAAACGGTCTCCAGAGAATTCTGGAAATCCTCGGCGATAGTCACGATGACCGCGTCAAAATTATTTACACCCAGACCTCTTAAGAATTCTTCATTCGTAGAGTTGCCGATTTGGGCACTGTCCACTTTATTGGCAATGGCATTGACATTATCCTCATCAATGTCTACCCCCATGATCTGGCATCCGAGGTCATTCAGTTTATCGATAATATGCCGGCCGAAATGGCCCACGCCTATGACAAGGATCGATTTCATTTCTTCCTCCTGTATGGTTATCCCACAGTGATCTTATCCTGCGGATATTTGGCAAATACGTCTTTTCTGGCTGAAACAGCCGCGAATACGATAGTGAGGCCGCCCACTCTTCCCAGGAACATGAGCAGGATCAGGATCAAACGGCTGACGGTTCCTAAAGAAGTGGTGATACCCATGGTCAGTCCCACCGTCCCCACCGCCGATGCTGTCTCAAACAGGCAGGTGATGAGCGGGATATGCTCGATGCGGCAGATAATAGCACCGCCGGTCAGGAACAATATAAAGTATAACGTAAGGATCGTGGCGGCATTCCGCACGCTTTCCTTCGGTATCCTCCGTCCGAAGAACTGGGAATCCTCTCTTCTTAAGAACACAGATTTCATATTGGCGATGAGGACAGCAAACGTGGTAGTCTTCATACCGCCGGCGGTGGATCCGGGCGAACCGCCCACCAGCATGAGCACGATCATCATAGCGGCACCTGCTTCCGTTAAAGCAGTCAGATCCGCTGTATTGAAACCGGCGGTCCTGGTGGTCACTGACTGGAACCAGGCCAGGGAAAGCCGTTCAGAGACCGGGCCATCCGTAAATTCCATAAAAAAGAAGGTGACTGCCGGAATGATGAGCAGTACCAGAGAAGTGTACAGGACCACCTTGCTCTGCATCCTGTATTTCTTAAGCTTAAGCCCGTGAAGTTTCACATCATACCATACCAGGAAGCCTATGCCGCCGATGATGATCAAGGCACTTACGACCAGGACCACCAGCGGATGGGTGGCGAAACCAGTAAGGGATGAGAACTCCCCATCGATCCCCATAAGGTCGAAACCGGCATTGCAGAAGGCCGATATAGAATGAAACAGGGAATACCAGATCCCCTTGAAAAAGCCCAGTTTTTTGATAAATACCGGAGAAAGCAGCACCATGCCCCCCAGTTCGAAGACCAAGGTCCACCGTTTGATGAACTTCAGCATACGGATGATGCCGCCCACTGTCGGGGCTGATATGGCATCCTGCATGACAGAACGGGCCCGCAGCCCTATTCTTCGTCCTGAAGCATGGGAAATGGCCAGTGCCATGGTGACCACTCCCAGACCGCCTATCTGGATCATGGTCAGGATGATCATCTGTCCGAAAAGACTCCAGTAAGTCCCGGTATCCTTTACCACCAGCCCTGTTACACAGGAAGCGGAGGTCGCGGTAAAAAGCGCATTAAAAAAAGTGGCGCCTTTCCCGTCTCTGGTGGAAAAGGGAAGCATCAGTAAAAGACTCCCTGCCATGATCAGGAAGATAAAGCTGAAGATAATGATCTGCGATGATGAGAATTTGATCTTCAATAGTTTCATAATGAGCTGATTATAGCATAATCATGCGGTTTAAGGAAGAAAATATTCGGGTTATTTTTTCATCTTTGGCTCTTTTACGGATTTTCCCCTTTCCCTTTTGCATGTTTTGAACATTTTTCACAGAAATCTCTTAGATTGACACCAGGTTTCTCGTGTATTATAATAGTAAAAATTAAGGATTTGAGGTAACAGAAACCTCGTTTACTTAAAACTCTGGGAGATTCTCTTATGAATATCATCATTGTGGGATGCGGTAAGGTAGGTTCTGCCCTGGCGGAGCAGCTCTGCCGGGAAAACCATAACATTACCATCGTCGATACAGACCGGGAAGCCTTGGATTCCCTGGTCAGTTCCCTGGATGTCCAGCCAGTCTACGGTAACGGCACGACCTACCGGGTACTGAAGGAAGCCGGCGTGGATCAGGCAGATCTTCTGATCGCCGTGACCGGCTATGATGAGCGGAACATGCTCTCCTGCCTGGTAGCGCGAAAAGCTTCTAAAAAATGCGAAGTCATCGCCCGTGTCCGGGATCCGGAATATAATGAAGACAGCGACTTCTTAAAGGGCGAACTGGGCCTTTCCATGGTGATCAACCCTGAAATGGCAGCCGCTCAGAATATCTTCCGTCTGCTCAGGATGCCCTCAGCTTTAGACGTGGATATTTTTGAAAACAGCCGGGTGAACATGCTAAGGTTCCGAGTAGGTAATGATTCGCCTCTTCACGGCCATAATATGGTGGAAGTCGCCGCCATGGCCAAGGGCAATATGCTGGTCTGCATCCAGGAGCGCGGCAAGGAAGCGGTGATCCCCTCCGGCAGCACCACCCTGTTTTCAGGCGATATCATTTCCGTCATGATCCCCTTTGACCAGGCGGGTCCTGTCATGAAGAAGCTGAAACTCAACCAGCGTCCTGCCACAAACTGTATCATCGGCGGCGGCAGCGCCACCGCCCAGTACCTGGCCGGCATGCTGCTGGCCTCCGGGGTCCAGGTGAAGATCATAGACCGGAACCGGCAGAAATGCGAAGAACTGGCGAATCATTTTCCTTCAGCCCAGATCGTCTGCGGCGACTGTACAAATAAACTGCTTTTATCCGAAGAGGGTCTGGAGGATACAGATGCCTTTGTATGCCTGACGGATCAGGACGAGGTCAATATCATGCTGTCCCTTTACGCCACCAGCATCTCTGACGCAAAGGTCATAGCTAAGATCAGCCGTATTAATTTCGAAGAAGTGGTGGATAAACTGAACATGGGGTCAGTGATCTATCCAAAGAATATTACTGCTGAGAACATCGTCCGGTATGTCAGGGCCATGGGAAATGCGAAGGGTAATAATGTGGAGACCTTGTACCGGTTGGCCGACGGAAAAGTCGAGGCTATGGAATTCGTGGTGCAGGAAGGCTCTCCTGTCATCGGCATCCCCTTAATGGACCTGAAACTGAAGCGAGGCCTGCTGGTCTGCTCTATTTTACGTAACGGCAGAAACATCATTCCTACCGGTCATGATACCCTTGAAGCCGGCGATACCATCGTGATCATCACCACTGTCCTGGGCATCCGTGATCTTTCGGACGTCCTGGCCGCCCGGTAACGAAGGAGGGATTATGAACATAGCCATGATCATCTACCTTCTGGGGTCATTAATGGAAGTGGAAGCAGCCCTGATGCTCTTTCCCGCTGCCATAGGCCTTGGGTATGGGGAAAAGTCGGCGTACGCTTTTCTTGTCATAGCGGCCGCCGAGGCTCTTTTGGGGTTTCTCATCATCAGGAAAAAGCCTAGGAAAAATACTTTTTTCGCCAGGGAGGGCTTTGTTACCACTGCTCTTTCCTGGATCCTTCTGTCGGCTGTCGGCGCCCTGCCCTTTTATGTCACCCGCCAGATCCCTATGTATTTAGATGCGCTGTTTGAGACCGTTTCCGGCTTTACGACTACCGGGGCCAGTATCCTGAATAATGTGGAAGCCCTGGATAAATGTATGCTTTTCTGGCGGAGTTTTTCTCACTGGATCGGCGGCATGGGTGTCTTGGTATTCATGATGGCCATCCTGCCCTTATCCGGTGCCGGCGGGCAGAAACTCTTCCTTCTCAGGGCAGAAAGCCCCGGCCCTTCGGTGGATAAGCTCTCCCCGAAGATCCGGATCACCGCCCTCTGGCTCTACGGCATCTACGTCGTCCTGACCATCCTCTGCTTCATCTTCCAGCTGATCGGCGGCATGGATGCTTTTTCCGCCATCTGCCTGAGTTTCGGCGCGGCTGGTACCGGCGGCTTCGGTGTACTGAACTCCAGTTTCGCCTCCTATTCTCCCTTCTGTAAGTGGAGCTGTACCGTTTTCATGCTGCTTTTCGGCATCAACTTCAATGTGTACTATCTCTTGATCATGCGCCGCTTTAAGGATGCCTTCAAGATGGAAGAAGTCCGGTGGTACCTGATCATTTATTTCTTTGCCGTATTCACCATCCTGTTAAACCTGTACCGCTATAGCCACCTGTTTACAGAGGCCGATGTGGTGGATGCCTTTTTCAGTGTGTCTTCCATCATGACCACCACGGGCTATGCCACGAAGGACTTTAACCTCTGGCCCAACTACAGCCGTATCATCCTGGTCATCATCATGTTTTCCGGCGCCTGTGCCGGCTCTACCGGCGGCGGCATCAAGATCAGCCGTCTCATCATCCTGGTGAAATCCGTAGGCAAGGAACTGAAGCGTATGCTGCAGCCCCGGACGGTCAAGCATGTGTTCCTGGATAATAAGGATGTAGACCACGCCACCATTATGAATACCCTGGCCTACATCGTCATTTATCTTATGATCTTCATCATCAGCCTGCTTTTAGTTGCCACCGACGGGTATGACACGACCACCTCGTTCTCCGCAGTGGCGGCCACCTTCAACAATATCGGACCCGGCTTGAATATTGTCGGACCCACTGGAAATTACGCTTCCTTTACCTGGCTCAGTAAGATCGTCCTGATCTTCGATATGCTGGCAGGCAGACTGGAGATCTACCCCCTGATCTTCCTCATGATGCCCGGTTCCTGGAAAAAAGTCAGTCTTACACGTTCATCGAAGTAAACCATTACAGAATAAAAAACACGGCCATTCAAAACGAACGGCCGTGTTTTTTTCATGGAGTAGAAGGGAGGCGAACCCCTGTCCGAAAACCCATCCACCAGACTTTCTACCATCATAGCTTATCTATGTTTCTTCCCTCAGTCCCAGGCCGGTAAGCAGGCCGGGACGTTTTGGTAGCTTCATGAATGTTCTTTACGATCAAAGCTTAGCGTAAAGAGGATCCCGCAAAGTCGAGGCCCCGGTCCCTTGAAGCGGGGGTCAAGGGCGGGACCGCCGCGTAGATTACGCAGCAAAAGCTAAATTATCGTTAGCGTTTATATTTAAGTTTTCCGGCTTTTAACATGGTCCGGTACATGAATGGCTTATCCGGATTCAAAGCCCCCGTCGAAACCGGTACTACCCCTGATCCGTATCAGTATATTTATCATAAAAAGGGAAAAAAGTCAATGGGGACACTTCATCCACACTTTTGAGGCACCTTCCCACCAAGGGGAAGGTGCCTCGTCTGTTTCTTTATTCTTATTTGATCACCGGTGCGGTATCTTTCTGGATCACGTCATGGGCGCCGCCCTCTACGATGGAGGTAGCAGACACCAGGGTCAGGATCGCTTTTTCCTGCAGTTCAGGAATAGAAAGCACTCCGCAGTTGCACATGGTGGACTTCACTTTATTCAAAGAAAGCGCCACATTATCCTTTAAGGTGCCGGCGTAGGGAACATAGGAATCTACGCCTTCTTCAAAGGACAGCTTCCGGTCTCCGCCCAGGTCATAGCGCTGCCAGTTTCTGGCTCTGGCGGAACCTTCGCCCCAGTACTCTTTGTAGAAGGTGCCGTTGATCATGACCTTATTTGATGGGCTTTCATCGAAACGGGCAAAATACCGGCCCAGCATGATGAAATCCGCACCCATGGCCAGGGCCAGGGTGATATGATGGTCATATACGATGCCGCCGTCAGAGCAGACGGGGACATAGATGCCGGTCTCTTTAAAGTACTCGTCTCTGGCCTTGCAGACTTCGATCAGGGCTGTTGCCTGTCCGCGGCCGATGCCCTTAGTCTCCCGGGTGATGCAGATGGAGCCGCCGCCGATACCGACTTTAACGAAATCCGCACCGCAGTCTGCCAGGAAGCGGAAACCTTCCGCGCTCACCACATTGCCGGCTCCCACCTTCACGGTGTCGCCGTAGTTTTCACGGATCCACTGGATGGTGAATTTCTGCCAGTCGGTAAAGCCTTCGGAAGAATCGATACAGAGCACATCTGCTCCGGCCTCGACCAGGGCAGGAACTCTTTCCGCATAGTCCCTGGTGTTGATACCGGCGCCCACGACATAGCGTTTGCTGGCGTCCAGCAACTCGTCCGGATACTGCTTATGGGCAATGTAGTCTTTACGGAAAACAAAATAGCAGAGCCGGCCCTCTGCGTCCAGGATGGGCAGCTGGTTGATCTTGTTATCCCAGATAATATCATTGGCTTCTTTTAAGGTGGTGGTCTCCGGAGCGGTGATCAGCTTATCCAGAGGCGTCATGAATTCCTTTACTTTCATCTCCGGCGACATACGGCTTAAGCGGTAATCACGGGAGGTCACGATACCTACCAGCCGGCCATCTGCAGTTCCGTCGTCAGTGATGGCCACGGTATTATGGCCGGTCCGGGTGGTCAGTTCCACGATATCAGCCAATGTGTTTTCCGGAGACAGGTTGGAATCGCTCTTTACGAAGCCTGCCTTATAAGTTTTGACCCGGCGCACCATCTCTGCTTCATCTTCGATAGACTGTGAGCCATAAATAAAGGATATGCCGCCTTCTCTGGCCAGGGCTACTGCCAGCCGGTCTCCCGACACGGACTGCATGATGGCTGATACCAGCGGAATATTCATCATGATAGGTGATTCTTCCTGGCCTTTTCTGTACTTCACCAATGGTGTCTTTAAGGATACATTGGCCGGAATACAGTCTTTTGAAGAATATCCGGGAATCAGCAGATATTCGTTAAAGGTACGCGACGGTTCATCGATAAATCTTGCCATATGATAACCCTCCTTCTCAAATGTGATTGAAATACTGTGCCGCAGCCTCAAAGATCCGGCTGTCATAGGAACCGGGCACGTTCTTATAAAGCCCGTGGGTAAAGCGCTCACTGTGGCCCATCTTACCTAAGATGCGGCCGTCTGGTGAGGTAATGCCTTCAATGGCATACATGGAGTTATTCGGATTGAAAGCCACATCATAGGTGGGATCTCCCATAAGGTCCACATACTGAGTGGCGATCTGGCCGCTTTCCGCCAGTTTCCTGATCATGTTTTCCGGGGCGATGAACCGGCCCTCTCCATGGGAGATGGGGACAGAGATGATATCGCCGGGATCCAGTAATTTAAAGAACGGTGACAGGTTGGAAGCGATCCTGGTCCTGACGATCTTCGACTGATGCCGCGCAATAGAGTTGAAGGTCAGGGTGGGACAGTTCTCATCTGTGTCCACGATCCTGCCAAAGGGCACCAGCCCTAATTTTACCAGGGCCTGGAAACCGTTGCAGATACCTAAGATCAGGCCGTCTTTTTCATCCAGAAGTGCATGGACTCCGTTCTTGATCTCCTCATTTCTGAAGAAAGCGGTAATGAATTTGGCCGACCCGTCAGGCTCATCACCGCCGGAAAAACCGCCGGGGATAAAGAGCATCTGGGAAGCTTTCAGCTTCTCTGCAAAACGCTCGGTACTCAGTTTGATATTCTCCGGCGTCAGGTTATTGATCACAAAGATCTCAGGGATCATGCCCGCTTCTCTCACGGCTTTCGCGCTGTCATATTCACAGTTCGTGCCGGGGAAGACCGGGATCAGGACCCGAGGCTTCGCTGTCTTTACCCGGGGGGAGGCCCAGGAAGCTGCGGTATAGGTAAAGGCTTCCACTGTCTTCGCATCTTCAGTTATGTTGCAAGGATAAACGCTTTCCAGTTTATCTTCGTAACTCTGTTCTGTCTCTTCATAAGAGACAGTTTCTTCTCCATAGCTGAAAACGCCTTCTTCCGTGATCTTTCCGATATAGAGCGCATCCTCTATCTCTTCCGCTGTCTCCAGCAGGAAGGAACCATACTGATAGCCAAAAAGCTTTTTGTTATCAAGGGCTTCATTAAAGGCAAAACCGAAGCCATTGCCGAAAGCCATCTTCATGACAGCTTCTGCCACGCCGCCAAAACAGGGAGTGTAGGCAGTAACGGCTTTTTTGCTTCTTAACAGTTCTGTCACGCGGCTGAAACAAGCCTTCAGAGATTCCGGATCCGGCAGTCCTGCATCCGTCTTTTCAGGACTGATCATGTAAACCCGGTTTCCGGCTTTCTTGAATTCATCGGAGACGATGTCTTTTACTTTTCCTGTCGTCACCGCGAAAGTGATCAGGGTAGGCGGGACATCGATGTCTTCAAAAGAACCACTCATGGAGTCTTTGCCGCCAATGGCGCCGCAGCCCAGGTCCAGCTGTGCTTCATAAGCGCCCAGCAGTGCCGCCAGAGGCTTGCCCCACCGCTTTGGATCTGTCTGAGGTTTCTCGAAGTACTCCTGCATGGTCAGATACACGTCCTCAAAAGAAGCGCCTGTGGCGATGAGTTTGCTGACAGCATCCACCACAGAAAGATACGCGCTGTGATAGGGGCTCTTCTCAGCGATCATGGGGTTATAGCCCCAGGACATCAGTGAGCAGTCCTCCGTGTATTTTTCTTCTGTGCTGATCTTCTGCACCATGGCCTGGATGGGGGTGCGCTGATTCTTTCCGCCGAAGGGCATCAGGACAGTACCCCGGCCGATGGTGGAGTCAAACCTTTCGGAAAGCCCCCGCTTAGAGCAGCTGTTCAGATCCCGGGCCACATCCAGGAAAGCTTCACGGAAGTTCCCGCTGATCTCTTTTTCAAAGTCCTGTATCTTAGCCGGAGCAATGTCGATGTGCTTTTCTGCCCCGTTGGAATTCAGGAATTCACGGCTCACATCCACGATGACCTTATCATTCCAGGTCATGGTCAGCCGCTTCTCTTCTTTTACGGTGGCTACGATGGTAGCTTCCAGGTTTTCCTCAGAAGCGATCTCCAGGAACCGTGGATAATCTTTTTCTTCCACCACTACCGCCATCCGTTCCTGAGACTCAGAAATGGCCAGTTCAGTGCCGTCCAGTCCGTCATACTTCTTCGGGACCACGTTTAAGTCAATGTCCAGGCCGTCCGCCAGTTCTCCTATAGCCACGGAAACACCGCCGGCTCCGAAATCATTACAGCGCTTTATCATGCGGCAGGCCTCCGGATTCCGGAAAAGACGCTGCAGTTTCCGCTCCTCCGGCGCATTGCCCTTCTGGACTTCTGCCCCGCAGGTCTCTACAGAAGAAACCGTATGGGCTTTAGAGGAACCGGTAGCACCGCCGATACCGTCACGCCCGGTCCTGCCGCCCAGTAAGATCACCACATCGCCGGGGGCTGGCACTTCCCGCCGCACATTTTCCTGGGGAGCAGCGGCAATGACCGCGCCTACTTCCATGTGCTTCGCTGCATAGCCGGGATGATACAGTTCATCCACGATGCCGGTGGCCAGTCCGATCTGGTTGCCATAAGAAGAATAGCCCTGGGCTGCTGTGGTCACCAGTTTCCGCTGAGGCAGCTTTCCCTGAAGGGTCTCTTCTACCGGGACCGTAGGATCTGCGGCACCGGTAAGACGCATGGCGCCGTAAACATAACTCCGCCCGGAAAGGGGATCCCGGATGGCGCCGCCAATGCAAGTGGCCGCGCCGCCGAAGGGCTCGATCTCCGTGGGATGGTTGTGTGTCTCATTCTTGAAAAGAAGCAGCCAGGGTTCTTTCTTCCCGTCAGCTTCTATCTCTATCTTCACAGTACAGGCATTGATCTCTTCAGACTCGTCCAGTTTCTCCAGTTTTCCCTGCTTTTTCAGCACTTTGACCGCCATGGTAGCCAGGTCCATCAGACAGATGGGCTTATCCTCACGGCCCAGGTCTTTTCTGGCTTCCTTATAGGAATTCCAGGCTTTTTCCAGCAGTTCATCTTCAAAGACAGCGCTGTCGATGATGGTGCCGAAAGTGGTATGCCGGCAATGATCTGACCAGTAGGTATCGATCATGCGGATCTCTGTAATGGTAGGATCCCGCTTCTCTGTTTCCTTAAAATACTGCTGGCAGAACTGGATATCCTTATCATCCATGGCCAGGCCATAATCCCGGATAAAGTCATTAAGCTCCTCTTCGTTAAGGTCCGTAAAGCCCTTAAGTACCTGCACTTCTTCCGGAATATCGTACTGCTGCCGGATAGTCTCCGGAAGCTCCAGGGAGGCTTCCCTGGATTCCACCGGATTGATCAGATGATGTTTGATCTTCTGGATATCCTCTTCCGAAAGATCTCCG
Organism: uncultured Eubacteriales bacterium; assembly: GCA_902783795.1. Lineage (GTDB taxonomy): Bacteria > Bacillota > Clostridia > Lachnospirales > Lachnospiraceae > UBA1267. The sequence continues at coordinate 3,784 of CACZSO010000165.1, read as the reverse complement.
TAAAGGGCATAGACCCGGGCCGAAGCGATGAGCGGCCGGGGCTCTGCAGAGATCAGCTGGATACACTGGGCAGCTGAATCCGCCCGCTGGTCAAACTGACCTGGCAGGTATTCTACGGCAAAGACATAAGCGCCCTCTGTGTCCAGGGCAGTGTAAGCATCGTCCACCTGGGGTTCGGAAAAAACTGTCTTTACAGCCTGCCAAAATAACTCCGGCCGGATATCCTCTGCATCATACCGGTTGATCAGCCGGACGCCTTTAAGCCCCTGGATCTTCAGGATCTCAGAAGCTTCTTTATACAGGGCCTCCGCTTCCTGGCGGAAGCCTTCCTTTTTCTCTACATAGATCCTGTAAACCATTTATCCCTCCAGCACTTTCAGTGCTTTCGCGCCAATGTCATGGCGATAGTATGCATTATCAAAGTGGATCTCTGACACCATGTCATAAGATGCCTTAATGGCCGATCTCAGGTCCTTTTCCACAGCTGTGACACCCAGGACCCGGCCGCCGTTTGTCAGCAGCTTTCCATCTTTAAAAGAAGCTCCCGCCACATAAACATGGGCTTTCATTGCATCCGGGATAGTGATCTCAAACCCTTTTTCATAAGAAGCCGGATAACCGTCGGATGCCATGATGACGCAGGCCGCTGCGTCTTTACTGAATTCCACCGGGACTTCAGAAAGCCGTTCTTCTGTTACTGCCTGCATGATGGTCAGCAGGTCTGACTGTAAAAGCGGCAGCACCACCTGGGTCTCAGGATCCCCGAAACGGCAGTTATACTCGATGACCTTCGGTCCGTCCTTCGTGATCATGAGGCCGAAATACAGGCATCCCTTGAAAGTGCGGCTTTCCGCATTCATGGCGTTCATGGTGGGAAGGAAGATCTCCTGCATGCATCTTTCGGCAATGTCCTCTGTATAATAGGGATTCGGTGCGATGGTCCCCATACCGCCGGTATTCAGGCCTTCATCATTATCATGAGCCCGCTTATGGTCCATGGAGGAGACCATGGGTACCATAGCCTTACCGTCAGTGAAAGCCAGGACGGAGACTTCCGGTCCTTCCAGGAATTCTTCAATGACGATCTGGTCTCCGGAAGCACCGAATTTCTTATCCTTCATGGCAGAGATCACAGCTTCTTCGGCTTCTTCCCGGGTCATGGCGATGACCACACCCTTGCCCAGGGCCAGTCCATCGGCTTTTACGACCGTGGGAAGAGGCGCTGTCTTCACATATTCCAGGGCCTTCTCTGCATCATCGAAGACTTCATAGGCTGCCGTCGGGATACCGTATTTCTTCATCAGATTCTTCGAGAACACTTTGCTGCCTTCAATGATGGCCGCTTTTTTATCCGGTCCGAAGGCCGGGATTCCGGCCTCACGAAGAGCATCCACACAGCCTAAGACAAGGGGGTCATCCGGTGCCACCACCACATAATCCACCTGCTTTTCAACAGCAAAAGCTTTGATCCCTTCAATGTCTGTAGCCTTAATGTCCACGCATACCGCGTCATCCATCATGCCGCCGTTGCCCGGCAGGGCATAGATCACATCGACGGCTGTATTTTCTTTCAGTTTTTTGATAATGGCGTGCTCTCTTCCGCCGCCGCCTACTACCAGAAGCTTCATCTAAGTCCTCCGTATTAATGATGGAACAGTCTCATGCCGGTGAAAGCCATGACGATGCCATAGCGGTTACAGGTCTCGATGACCGCATCGTCACGGATAGATCCGCCGGGCTCGGCTATGTATTTGACACCGCTCTTATAAGCTCTTTCAATGTTGTCTTCGAAGGGGAAGAAAGCATCGCTTCCCAGTGCCACATCCCGCTTCGTATCTAAGTAAGCGCGCTGCTCTTCACGGGTGAAGGGTGCCGGCTGTTCGGTAAAATACTTCTGCCAGTTGCCTTCCGCGCAGACATCCTCTTCATTCTGGTTGATATAGGAGTCGATGACATTGTCTCTTTCGGGACGGCCGATCTTCTTTTTGAAGGGCAGGTCCAGGACCTTCGGTGACTGCCGGAGGAACCAGGTATCTGCTTTCTGTCCGGCCAGTCTGGTGCAATGGATACGGGACTGCTGGCCGGCACCTACGCCGATAGCCTGTCCGTCGTAAGCGTAGCAGACAGAGTTGGACTGGGTATATTTCAGAGTGATCAGGGAAATGATGAGGTCGCGGACAGCGCTCTCAGGCAGTTCCTTATTCTCAGTGCCAATGTTCTTCAGGAGGTTTTCATCGATGACGAAATTATTCCGGCCGTGTTCAAAGGTGATGCCGAAGACCTGTTTCTTTTCCTGGACTTCAGGAATATAGTTCTCATCGATCTCGACGATGTTGTAGCTGCCGTTTCTCTTCTTTTTCAGGATCTCTAAAGCTTCTTCTGTATAGCCGGGGGCAATGATGCCGTCAGAAACTTCACGTTTCACCAGCTTCGCGGTCACAGCATCACAGACATCGGATAAAGCCACCCAGTCGCCAAAGGAAGACATACGGTCTGTTCCGCGGGCTCTGGCATAAGCACAGGCCAGGGGCGATTCGTCCAGACCTTTGACATCTTCTACGAAGCAGGCTTTTTTAAGTTCTTTAGACAAGGGAAGGCCTACCGCTGCGGAAGTGGGGCTTACATGCTTAAAGGAAGCTGCTGCGGGCATATGGAGGATGGTCTTTAATTCTTTCACCAGCTGCCAGGAGTTTAAGGCATCCAGGAAATTGATATAGCCTGGACGGCCGCTTAAGATCTTAAGGGGCAGGTCAGATCCGTCAGCCATGAAGATCTTCGCCGGTTTCTGGTTGGGGTTGCAGCCATACTTTAATTCGAATTCATTCATCTTTAACAGTCTCCTTTATTTGTTTTTGTTGATCAGCCGGTTATCTGTTTCACCGGTGGCAAGGTCTGTATATCTCACATACAGAGAGATCTTATTATTTTCATCCAGCGCCTTCCAGAGAAGGGCGGAAAATGCATCGATATCATCCATGACTTCGACTCTCTCCGGCTCTCCCTGGAAAGAAGGAATAGGACTGCCGTCACAGACATAGGTGTGCAGGAAATGGCCCAGGCCATTGACAGCCGGATAATCGAAAGTATAGCGGACACAGGCACTGCCTTCCGCGTCAACGCTCTTAAGGATGTTCATTTTATAGGAGAAGTCTCCCGCGGAGAAATTCAGGATACCGCTGATCCTGGGGGTATAATTCGGCTGATCCGGCTCGAATTCCCGGGTATTCAGAGCTTCTTCAAATGTTTTCCCTTCGGAAAGGAAGTTGTAAATGGTGTCTGTCTGGTCGCCGTTGGTCACGATCAGGCTGTCCTGGTACTGACGGATGGCTGCATAGATGATGAGACTCGGGTCCTGCACCTTGGAAGCATCGAAAGGCTCTGTGAAAACATCGCCCTCTTTTTCCGTAAAGATGCGGTTCCTGGAATTTTCAGAGCGGCCCATGATAAAGTAGGCAGCCACAGCCTTTGTTCCGTCCGGCGTCTTACCGATGAGGATGCCGCGTCCGGGATAAGTGTTGCCTGAAAGCAGTTCGTCCAGTTTGTTGATCTTATAGATATCCATTTGTTTCTCCCTTCAAGTATTATCTTTCATCCGCCGGCAGGCGATCTCCACTGCCTGCGGATATATGATCCATTCTGCCTGTTCCATGACCCGCCGCTGCAGGATCTCCGGCGTGTCGCCGTCTTTCACCTCTACGGCTTTCTGGAGTATGATCTCACCGCCGTCCGGGATCTCATTCGCGTAATGCACCGTAGCTCCGGTGATCTTCACTCCCCGTTTCAG
>CACZSO010000164.1 GCA_902783795.1 uncultured Eubacteriales bacterium | reverse complement strand
CGGAAGGTCATATCAGGGCTGATCATGGTGATGCCCTTCGTGGTACCTACATAGATGGTCCCGTCATCGTCTTCTTCAATAGCACAGATCTTATCAGAACCCAGTCCGTCCTTTTCATGGAACATGGTGAATTCACCTTCCTCCATTAAGGCCAGGCCGCTTTCATTCGTTCCCACCCAGAGCCGGTCCCGCTGATCCACATGCAGGCTGATCACACTGGAAACTCCCGTGGTAGAATCCATCCGCTCGAACGTATTGCCGTCATAACGGAGCAGGCCGCTGTAGCTGCCGATCCAGATAAAACCTTCGCTGGTCTGGGCGATGGCATTTGCCTCTGACGTGGGCAGGCCATTGGTATTGTTGTACACCACCGATGAAAAATTTTCGCTGCGCCGTACAGGATCTACGAGGGACTTTGAACTGGCCACATTAAGGGCATCTGCCTTTGTTTCAAGCAGCATAAGAAGCACCAGACACAGTAAGCACCAGGCACTAAACTTCATTCCTCTTCTTCTCTTATGTACGACTGTCATAAGCTTACCTCTTTATATACTCCCCTTTGATAGCTGACCGGGGTCTTACAGGTCGCTATTCCTGCTGTTCACAGGTTTCTGAAAGTTCTGTCCCTTACCGTCAATCTGTGATCACGATTTTTTCGATCACCGGCTGCTGGTCCTTAGGGATCGTTCCATTTCTATCGACAGGTCTGGCGTCTTTTGCGATCTTTTTCGCAATATCCAAACCCTCTGTGACTCTGCCAAAGGCTGCATAATCACCATCCAGATACGTAGCCTCGCCAACCATGATAAAGAACTGACAGCTGGCAGAATTCAGTTTTTTGCCACGGGCCATGGAGATAACGCCCTCCACATGGCTGATGGGATTCTCTACGCCGTTGGACTTAAACTCTCCCTTAATAAACTCTCCTGAATTTCCATTGCCGTCACCCCTGGGACAGCCGCCCTGGATCATAAACCCGTCCATGATCCGGTGGAAGGTCAGGCCATCATAGAAGCCCTGCTTCACCAGTTTGATAAAGTTTGCCACGGTGATGGGTGCCGTTCCCTCATCCAGCTCCAGTTTAATGGTTCCATAGTCTTTAACGGTGATCTGTGCATGACGGACCTTCTGGAATGGTCCCGATGCCTTTCCGCACGCTGTCATAGTCACGACTATGGCTGCAGCCAGGATGATACTGAAAGCTTTTTTCATGATATATGCTCCTTTTAATGATTTACATAATCCCATGGTATCATAACACTTTTTTCCCCTTTCGGTCAATCTATATTGTCCTTGCGCCAAACATAGAGTATAATAATGCTGCCAGTCATGACAGATTTCGATGACCTGTGGTACTTTCCGGGAGACGCTCTCGCCGGAGTCCGGATAAGTACTGTAAGTTCACCTTGGCATAGACATATTCATCATCTGGTATGACGGATATCATAATAAAAAATATGAAAGGAGTATTCTATGGAAAAACATATCAAGAAAGTGTTCGGTCCGGAATTTAACGGCATAGATTTTTCTGCTGCCCATCACATCATGCTGCGGGATGATGACTGGGTCACAGAGCGTCCCATGGACGAGAATTATTTTGAAGCCTGGCACCGTCAGGAAGGGGTCTGGCAGATCCTGACCTACGGGGATTATATCTATATGGTGGAAGGCACAGAAAAAGCCCTGGTCATCGATACCGGCTTCGGCATCGGCAATTTGAAGAAGATGTGCGAAACGCTGACGGATAAGCCCATCATTGGCTGCTTTATCACCCATGAACATTTCGACCACACCGGTGGCTGTTCATACTTCCCTGTAAGCTATATGAGTCAGATCTGCGCCGATTCCGTGAAACGCGGCAATATGCATATGAACCCTGACCATGATCTCTTTAAGGGCGTAGACTTTCCCCTGGATTTTGAGATCCAGGTCCTGAATGAGGGCGATGAGATCGACCTGGGCGGCGGCTGTGTGCTGAAAGCATTCTCGATCCCGGACCACGCCGCCGGCAGCATGTGCCTCGTGGATCTGTATCACCGCTGCATCTTTTCCGGCGATGAACTGGGTACCCCGGCCTATAAAGCCATCGGCACCAGTGTGGAACAGTACGCCCGGAACATTGACAAGCTTTATCCTTATTTTGAAGACGTGGATATGCTTTACGGAGGCGGCTTTGTCTATGACCATATGCTGCTTTTCCGCCAGAAACAGTGTCTGGATATGATCTTGAAGGGCTTCCCCGGCGTGCCTTATAACCCGCCCAGAAAGCTTCAGCCTCTGCCGAATCCCGGCTATGTCTGGGACGGCCGCCGGCTGCACGACCAGGTCATGTTCACCAATATGCTTTCCCGGGATGCGGAAAAGAAGGACCAGTTCACCTATGGGTACTGCACCATGACGTACTACCGGGACAGGATCTTTGAAACTGAAAAGTAAGGCCTCCTGTCAAGCATTTCAGAAAGGAGTTGACCTTGAATAAGAAAAACAAGTTATTTGAAGAATTTTTGAAAACTCCTGAAGGCCTGGCCTGGAAAGAAAAAGCAGAAAACATTTATTTTTCTTTCATTCCTGAATATTTTGAAAGAGACGATCTTGACAAAGAGTATACAGGCGATGAGTACAGTCCTGAATTCCTGGATCTGGATGAACTGATCGATGCCGTAACAGAGGACCTTAAGCGCGGCAGCGAAGAAGTCTTTGATGAAGATGTCCCGAATCTGGATGACGAGGAAGAGGAAGATGATGAGGTTGAGGATCTGGGTTATGATATGGAACGGAATGCCATAAAGATCAACATCTTCCTTTACAATAAAATTACAGAGATCTTTGAGGAGCTGGGTCTTTCTCCCTATATTGAAGATATTCATCTGGATGATTGCACTGCCCTGGAATTCTTTGTGGATGTGAATAACCAGGCCAGTCCCTTACGTTGTCTTTTTTACATCAATGATGATCTTACCAGAGATGAATATATTTTTGTGGCGAATTCATACCCCATCTCAGATCTTTATGCAGATAATGTGAAGGGAGACCGTCTGTTTGACGCCTACTGTCAGGAAGTCCTCGATAACATCTCTGCCAGCAATCCCTTCAACGAACCCGCAGAGTCGGTGCTGGCCCAGGACGAACAAATGAACAATATGGTCTTTATCACCCGCGTCAGCAAAATGGCAAAAGATTTGAAGAAAGCCATTATGGAAGGTATCATGAGTGCTGTTTTTACTTTCAAGTATTTCGGCCCCTCTATTATGGCACTCTATGACGGAAAGCTGGTAACTAAGGACGATATCATCTTCTCTGGTCTGGATTATCTGAAAAGCTGTACCACAGAAGAACCGGTCTATCCTTGGGATGAGCTGATGGATTACCTGAAACCCACCCCCTTCGATCCGGATTACGTCTCCATAGAAATGCTGGTCAAACTGTATCAGCAGGTCAATGGGGAAGCGTAACTGCTTATATAAGTAATAAGAGGGCCGATGCTGCATCGGCCCTCTGTTATTCTGCCATTTTCCGGCGTTAATCTTTATCAATGATTTCTTTAATAGCTATGATCCCCTCTGTGGTAGTAGACACAGCAAACTCTTTCAGGTTGGAAAGGTGCTGTGAAAGGTTCATCCGGGACACCGCTTCCTTTGCGGTCCCGACGATCTCGGATATTTTGGAGGAGACCCGGGCCGGTACGATGGCCTCAAACCCTCCGCCATTGATAATGGCCAGGGTCATCTCTTTTGCGATGGTATAACCGGTGTCGGCCAGCACACCGCCTGCCAGACACCCGGCCATCATGAACAGTCTTGTGGAAGGAAGCATGTTGATAAGCGCTGCTGTGGCCGGGATCGCAAGAACCGTGATCAGGGTCTTATCTGCCATCAGATAACCATACTCTTCTGCTGTAATATCGCCCTTCACTAAAGAATAACCCGAGACCATAGCTTCTGTGGTCAGGCAGACTAAAGCTCCTACGACTGACGGATCCGCATCCGTGAAAGCTTCGCCTAATGTCCCGTCCTGACACATAGAATAGATCATACTGCTTAAAGACCCTTCGATCTCTCCCCGGGACATGCCCATGGCGGTCTGGATCCCTAATTTTTCCAGGTCTTCTTCACTGATCTTTTCAGCATTGATAGCTTTTACTGCGATGGATATCAGATCCGGGCCCACAGTCAGGACCGTCTTAAGGAAATCATCCTCCATGGCAGTTCCGACAGCCTGTTTCAAAATGTACTTAGGGGTGAGGATCTCAGATATGGAAACCCCGAAATCCTCCGGTTTATACTCCCCTTCCTGCGCCAGTTCTGCGATGGCTTGCAGTACTTCATAAGAAGCCGGCACTGAAAATGATGCAGCAGGGGAATCCAGCCGGCCCTTAAGGTCTTTCAATGTTTCCTGATAGGCCTCTGATTTCAGGTAAGCTGCCTCTCCTTCT
>CACZSO010000163.1 GCA_902783795.1 uncultured Eubacteriales bacterium | reverse complement strand
GAGGAATCTCTGGGAAATATATCAGCCAACTGTGACGGCTGTATGGCGGGAGTGGCAGAAATGTATCAGGACTATATAGACGGCAAGAAGGAGATCCGCCAGATCAATATGGAGTTTGCTGCGAATTATAACAGAGGGGACATGGACAAAGAAGCTCGCAGAAGCTGCATGACCTGATGCAGAAAAGGAAATCTGCCGGGGCCAATATATGAATTATAAAAAGAAATGTTCCAGTTAATAATTACATTTGTAAACATAATAAAATATGGAGGTTAAACACATATGTCAGGTTTTATTTCTGCACTGCTCAAACAACGAAAGGAAGCGAAAAAAGCTGAACCCGATACTAATGGAAGGCTTAAAGAGATCCTTGCTATCCTGAAGAAATACGATTACGATGACGGCATAACGCCTGAAATTACGGTAAGCATCCTTCAGGACCTGGGACCGACATTTGTCAAGCTGGGACAGATTGCCTCCCAGCAGTCCGAGTATATCCCGCCTGCCTACTGCGACGCTCTCGTGAAGCTGCGCTCGGAAGCTGTGCCCATGGAGATTGAAGACGTTTATTCCCAGATTGAAAAATATCTGGGGAAACCGGCGGCAGAGATTTTTGCCTCTTTCGACGAAAAGCCTATGGGGTCTGCATCCATCGCCCAGGTCCACAAGGCAGAGCTGCCCGATGGCACAGTGGTGGCTGTCAAGGTACGCCGTCCCGGGGTTGTTGATACTGTAGCCAGGGATTTTGCGCTTATTGAGAAGATTCTGGACAAATTTGTCAAAGACGGTGTTGGAGGTTTCGACATCAAAGGTTTTATCCTGGAATTGGAGAAAACCTCCAAGATAGAGCTTGATCTCACCAACGAAGCGAAAAACATCGACCTTTTCTGGAAGAACAATGACGGACGTGAGATGGTGGAAAGCCCCAGATGCTACCACGAGTTCACCTGCGAGGCTGTCCTCACCGAAGATTTTGTCACAGGCAGCGAGGTCGGGGACAGAGCTTTCCTTGAGACTTTGAGCGAAGAAGAGCGGGAACGTATTGCTTCTCTTATTGCAGAAAACTTTGCATCGCAGGTACTTACGGATGGTTTCTATCATGCCGATCCTCACTCAGGAAATGTGATGATAAAAGCACCGGTTTCCCGTGAACCGGCCGCAGAGCCGGAAGTGACTGACACCCCGGCAGATGATGGGGAGGCAGATAAGGAAGAGAAGATACAGCTTCCGGATCACGGTATTGAGTGGATTGATTTCGGTATGATGGGTTCCCTTACGACCAGGCAGCGTCAGATACTCATTGATATCGTCACCAATATAGTGATGCAGGATGCATATGGACTCAAACGTACGGTGCTGCGTGTTGCCGAGCCGATGGGTGAGATCGACCACGGAGCCATGCTCGAGATGTGCGAGGATATGTGCAGCCAGTATACGGGTACGGATTTTGGAGACTTTGATTTGGGAGACCTCCTGGGTTCTGTTTTAAGCGGCCTTCAGGATGAAAACTACAAGGTTGATCCCTTCCTCACCAATCTGGTCCGCGGCATTATCGCTATCGAAGGTACCATCAAAACACTGAGCCCGAATGTAAACATTTTGAATTACTTTACCGACAAGGTGGACATAGGCTTAGATTTCAATATCAACCTGGATAATCCTGAAGAGATGAATCCGGATATTGCATTTGGACTCCTGCAGCTGTTCAAAAGTATCACAGAATCTTCATCCAAGACTGCCGAGTCTCTGGATATGCTGGAGAAGGGGCAGATAAAGGTACGTACCGACTTTGGCTTTGAAGAGAAAGCCCTTAATACAGTCAACCGTCTCACCGGATATGCAATCAGGGCATTTATGATCATTGCCCTCTTTATCGGATCCTGTATGCTATGTATAGCTTCCGGACTGACAGGTTTCGAGGATCCTTTCGGACAAACTTTCCTTGCATTGGGGCTTGCAGGATATGTCGTCAGCATCTTCTTCGCTTTCCGCCTGTACAGGGGTATGAAAAAGGGTAAATAGTCCGGTTTCTTTTGAAGAAATGTATCAGCTGCCCGGGAATAGGAGGGATAATGATGGGACCACCTAAGATAGTTGCTTCCACAAAGGAAGAGCGTGCAGAATACATTAGAAAGAGATTTGTCTGTATATCGGATTGTGATATGTGTGGCTTGTGTAAAGTGTTTCGTGGAAAGAATCCTGAAATCGCTTATGCTGATTATATAGACGGCAGAAGGGATTTTACAGATGTATCTGCTGATTACAGATAGGAGGATGACTACAGTGAAATCCATATTAATCAAGGACACTACCAGGGAAGAGCGTATTCGCATTGTTCACCAGGCACTGTGGGGAGCATGCGGTATCGATTGCGAGTTCTGTTCCGGTTGTGACAATCGGGGCGGCGGGCGTATCGAGAGTATCTACCAGCCTTATATCGACGGTAAAAAGGAAATACGGGAAATCAATGCGGAGTACAATGCCCCCTTTGTGAGGGGATAGAAGACAATTATTGCTTGCCATTAAGCATAATGTGCACAGAACAGCGTCGCAGTAAGGATTCGCCCATTTTTAATCAAAATGGGCGAATCCTTACTGCGACGCTTTCTCTTTGTGTGGAGTAGACCTGTTTGTTTGCTATATGTAATCACAATCATATTGTTAAACGTACTACATTACACAATATTGTATTTTACCATGGAATTAATTAATAATCAATACTTGAATTTAAGTAGTTATTAGTTATAATGTAAATGTAGAACAAAGAACAAAGAACGTTCAAAGTTGGATATTACTTGGGAGGTGCGTTCATGTGGGAGAAGGAGACGATGAGTCTG
>CACZSO010000162.1 GCA_902783795.1 uncultured Eubacteriales bacterium | reverse complement strand
GTCATATCTTCTGTGGTCTTTTTCGGCGTTACCTGGAAGGTCAGTTCCGCTGTGTGGTCTGCCGGATCCATCTGGTTAAAGATCATATTGAAATCAGAGATCAGGGATGTTTCTTCTTTCATATTCTGCTGAAGATCTTCCAGCTCATTCTGGATGTTCATCAGCTGATAGCTCTGGTTTGCCACCATGTCATTAAGACGTTTGATATTAGAGTTCAGGTTTGCGATCCTGATCAGCATGATGCCCATGGCAATGATCAATACGATCACCAGGCCTGAGCGGCTCACGCTCGCAGGTTCCGGCCCGGCCGAATCTATATCGTCCCCCTCGTTAAGCGCCCGGTTCACCCGTTTCCGGTAGATCAGAAAATAGATAACGGCCCCCGCCGCTGCCAGCAGCAGTAAGATAATGATAGGTGCCAATGCTGCGATACTAGTCCTCATGTCTGTCCTCCTTATATTCCGATGATCCTTTTAAATTCATTATAGTAGCTGCGCGTCACATCCACCCGGGTGCCATCCTTTAATGTCAGGATGAATTTCTGGGAGAAGGTGGGGCTGATATGCTGTATCTGCTTCCGGTTCACGATCACTGAATTACTGATCCTGATGAACTGCTTTTGATCAAGAAGCATCATCAACTGATACAGACGGTCAGTGGTCTGATAGACACCATCCGTACACCGGACCTCCACGGTGTGGCCGAAGGACTCGATGCAGATGATATCCTCCACCGGCACATGACGCCTCTCGCCTTCTTCCTTTGCTTCCCGGACAGAAAGAAAGTCAGCACTTTTTAAAGCCTCGGAGATCATAAGATCCGCGGAATCATCGATCTCTATGCCTTTTTCTTTTAGTTCCCGGGCGATCTCTTCGTATCGCTCCCGGCTGACAACTAATCTGATCTTCAAAAGTGTGACCTCCTTTTTTGGGCTGCTGATTATAGTATAGCGGCCGGTCCGAAAAATGCAAGGCTTCCGGAACAGACTGCACAGAATACGGAACGGATTGCAGGAAAAAGTGTAAAAAAGACTTTCCCCTGCCTGTTTTTTGCGTTATAATGGCACAATCATATAAAGAATAGGAGGCTATCCATGTTCACAAACCCTGATTTCTGGATCCTTGAACCCTTTAATCTGCTGTTTTTCCTGCTCATGGCTGCATTTATCCTGCTTCTTATCATTTCAAGTCTGGCGCTTAAAAAAAGCAGTGAAGACACGCGCCGCAATGTTCTTTGTGTGGCCTGCATCATCACCCTTATCGGTTATTTCATATACAAACACGCGCTCTCTCTGGACAAGGATTATAATGTTATCACCGCAAATATGGGCGGTTTTACCTGGTGGGGAGAACTTCCTTTCCAGCTTTGCAATATCAATATGATCCTGATCCCCATCGCCATCTGGCGTAAGAGCCGGCCCCTGTTAAGCTTCTGTTTCTTTGTGGGACCTTTAGGCGCTCTCATGGCGCTTCTCATGCCGGGGAACGGTTTCAGCGGCTATTCTCTCCTGTTGCCCCGTATGCTGGGTTATCACTTCACCCACTTCATGATCATGATCGAAGGCCTGGCCATCGGCACTTTCCGTCTATACCGGCCTGTTTATAAAGATATTCCCAAGACTCTTTTAATGGGCCTTGTGGTGCTTCTGGGTGTGACCGTGATCAACCTTCTGCTCCGCTGGACAAACCTCCATCCGAAGTCAAATTACTTCTTCGCCATGGAGACGGAAGGGAATCCTTTACTGGAACTTTTCTATAAATGGATCCCGGTACCCTGCCTTTATGTGATCCCTGCCTTCGCCATCATCGCCATCTATATGCTGATCGTGATCACCGGTTTTGTCATTGCAGATAAACTGAAAAAGAAATGATAGATACAAGAAACCAGGGCATCGAGTCTTTCCGGCTCGATGCCCTGGTTTTTTTCAGCTGTTATGTTTTAATCTTCCTGGAAAAGCGGGGTAGAATAATATCTGTCGCCGCTGTCGGGAAGCAGGGCCACGATCACTTTTCCTTTATTTTCAGGACGTTTTGCCAGCTGGACGGCAGCACACAGAGCCGAACCTGAGGAAATGCCCACAGAGATGCCCTCTTTTCTGGCCAGCAGCTTAGCTGTGGCAAAGGCGTCTTCATTGGCCACCGGGATGATCTCATCATAGATCTTCGTATTCAGCACATCCGGCACAAAACCGGCTCCGATGCCCTGGATCTTATGGGCACCGCCATGACCTTCGGAAAGCACCGGAGAAGTGGCCGGCTCTACTGCCACCACCTTTACGGAAGATTTCTGAGCCTTCAGGTATTCACCGGTTCCGGTGATGGTGCCGCCGGTTCCTACACCGGCCACAAAAATATCCACGTTTCCGTCGGTATCCCGCCAGATCTCCGGACCGGTAGTCTTATAATGCACGGCCGGATTCGCAGGATTGACAAACTGTCCGGGAATAAAGCTGCCCGGGATCTCTTTAGCCAGTTCATCTGCTTTAGCTATGGCACCGGACATGCCCTTAGCACCCTCCGTCAATACGATCTCCGCGCCGTAGGCCTTCAGGATATTCCTGCGTTCTACGCTCATAGTCTCCGGCATGGTCAGGATGATACGGTAGCCCTTCACCGCGGCGATGGCCGCCAGTCCTATGCCGGTATTGCCCGAGGTGGGCTCGATGATCACGGATCCTTCTTTCAGAAGGCCTTTTTCTTCCGCGTCTTCGATCATCGCTTTGGCAATGCGGTCCTTCACGCTTCCGGCCGGGTTAAAATACTCCAGCTTTAAGAGAAGCGTGGCCTCCAGCCCCAGTTCCTTTTCCAGACGTACGGGCTCCAGAAGCGGTGTGTTTCCTATCAGTTCTGTGAATCCTCTGTAGATTTCAGCCATGATCATTATCCTCCTTATGATGTCTGTCAGCCGATGGCGCTGAATCCGCGCTCAAGGTCTGCAATAATATCGTCGATGTGTTCCGTGCCTATGGACAGCCGGATGGTATTCGGCCGGATCCCCTGGTCCAGAAGCTCTTCTTCCGAAAGCTGGGAATGAGTGGT